>DODI01000554.1:0-10280 GCA_003509045.1 Planctomycetota bacterium
AGTTCTTCCTGTGCAGGCGAATCAACTGTAGCACAGCCTCGAGTTTCTTCGCATTCGCCTTGGACAGGTAGACCTTGGAGAGCTTCTCAGCCAGTTCCTCCATGGCAAGGAGCCGGTTCAGTTCTTCGACAAGCCAGGATTTCTCGGCTTGCAGGAACGATTTACCGCCAGCCTTGAACCCCTCAACCGACTTGAGCAGATCCTTCAAAGTGGCGACCTGGGTGTTCTTGAGATCATTTAAATCATAGCGATCAAGGTCAGGCGTAGAGAACTGAATGGGAGACGCCCCGAGAACCAGCAGGTCATCACTGATGCTGAGGAACCCAAGGTGGAGAGAGCCCTCCTGTTTCTCCTTGCCTTCAGTTTCGAACTGGATCCGAGACACCACCTTGCCCGTTTCAGGATCGAGCTTGAGGCAGGCCTTTCCATAGAGCACGTAGATCGCATCGCTGGTTGAAACATAATTGCTCCCGATCGCGTTGGCTCCGGGCTGGTGAGCGGTATTGTCATAGGGCTTTCCGAGCCCGGGAAGCTCCGCCTCCCAGAGCAGCCGGCCCGTGTAGACATCTAGAGCCCTGAGAATATCTGGTCCCTCGATAACAATCCTTCCTCCAACCACATGATGGCGCGGTCCATGACCATGACGTGGCAGCAGCCTCGTGTTGGAGGCTCCTCCGAACCAGAGTAATCCGAGCGGCGCCTTGACGAGGGAATCGCGGGAAAGGTTACTGTTGCTCCCATCCCCATACTGATGGGTCCAGCTCCCTGTCCGCGCCAGGGGACCTGGCCTGGAAACGTCAAGGGCGCCTCCCCTCTGCTTGACCTCAGCCCCCTCCAGGGCTCCGGCCTTCATCACGGCCTCAACCTGCGCGCGACTCGCCGAACCTTGAAGGAAGCAGGCGATCCCTCCATAGGGCCGAAGGGAGCTGAATACAGCAGAAATAGCGTCTGGAGAGAGCGTCCCTGCCGCTGCTCCCCCTCCAACACAGGCTATATTGGCGAAATAGGCCGGCAGAGCCCACTCCTCGACAGCTCCCAGGTGCGCGCTTACCCGGCGGCCATAATGTCCCGACTGGACCAGCTTTTCTCTGAGACCTGCGAGCCTCGCAGGATCCTTTTCAAGCACAAGCAGGCGCAATTTCGTACGGGACAGAAGGGCCTCGACTGGCGCAGGCTTCGCCCCGCCCGTCACCAGGCAATACCCTCCCTCCGAGGAGAGGCCCTTCAAAAGCTCATCCAGTTCGCCGGGGAGGGCGGGACCTCCCGCAAGCTGGGCCCTGCCTTCGTTTCTCACGACAGGCTTCTTCTTCCTCGCAGCTCCGAAACACAGAATCGAGCCCGCCCTGGTCGCCACCAGGAGGCGCCCTCCGGAGCAGCCCAAGCTCCCGGGGACACCCGGCAGCTTCTTCTTCCAGGCAAACTTTGGACGTTTTTTCGCGGCGACTCCGCCGCGAGGCATGTCAAAGGCGAGCAGGTTTCCCGCGCAGGCGACATAGATCCTGCCCCCACACCGGATCGTCAAGGTATCAAGAACCTCAACCCCCTCCTCGTCCTTCACAAGGGGAAACAGAGCCTGGGAAATTCTCCAGGATGCTCCAAGCTCCAGTTGGCGTTTGAGGCCGCGCGGAAGGGTGCTGGAAAGGGTCCGCTTCGGTATCTCTCCATCAACGTTACGCAGCTTCTCTACCTCGACAAGTCTTGCCTTCGAAGAAACCATCTCAAATCTTGCCCGGGTTGGGAGGCCGCCAGGGCCGCCAAGCCCGGCCTTCGCGCTGGCTGCCTTCCCCTTTCCATGGAGAGGAATCCGGGTCTCCGCGAGACAGGTCCAGTTAGCCGGCGTGGGGTAGATGGCCGTTCTGCAGATCGTCTCAACAGCCTTCGCTCCCTCCTTCCCCAGGGAACTCGAGGGGACCACCGAATCCTTATAGCTGAGAACACCGGCAAGTACAGCCTTCCCCTTGCTCGTCTTGTATTTATTCGGCAGGAGGTAGCTGATGCTCTCGAGCAGTTTCGGCTCCTCTCCCTGGATCGACTTGCTGAGGCTCTCGATCTTGCCCCCCTTTATCGAGATCTCGTAGCTTGCTCCACGGGCCTCATCTTCCCAGATGGCGTGAAAATTCTGCCGATCAAAACGAACCCGTTTGCCAAGCCGCATCGCTCTCAACCGCAGGAGGTGCGAATCCTTTTCCTTCACCACAGCAGCTGAATAGGCGGCGGCCGAATCAAGAGCCGTGTCAGCGCCCAGGACACCCTTGATCTTTTCGCCTCCGGCCAGACCGTATAGCATTCCCGAGTTCAGGAAGACGCTCCCGGTCGCCGAAACATGATAGGACTCTTTCTTCGCGTTCTTGGCGAGCCTGTAATAGAGCAGGCGACCGGTGCCCTGGTCCAGGCAGGCGGGGACGGCGCGGCCATTGGGGACAAGCAGCCTGTCACCAACAGCCGCAAGATAACCCTGGGGCGCAAGTCCTCCGAAGGCTGGGCTGTTGTGCGGCTGGTCAATGAAAAGCGCCCCTCCCGTATCGTTCGTCCACAATACTTTCCCGGTGACCGCGTCCAGGCAATGAACGTAGGTCCCCATAAATGGCCAGATACTGGCGCCGTAGTACACCTTTCCATCTTTCACCACAGGAGCCCCCCGGGCCGGCCAGCTGGAAATCACCCTTCCATTGCCAAGAACCTTGCGGTCCGAGGGTCCTCCTCGATGCCGCCAGAGCAGCTTGCCGGAGCTCGCCTCCAGGCAATAGAGATAGCCGTCATCAGAACAGGCGTACAACCTCCCGCCTGAAAAGAACGGGGCAAAGCGCACGGGACCGTCGGTGAAAAATCTCCAGAGACGAGTTCCATCCTGCAGGCTGTAGGCGCTCACTGAATCGGTGAGGGGCGAAGCGACAAAGACCTTCCCCCCGGCTGAAACCGGCTGGTAGCAGGCATCAAACTGCAGACGAGGCTGGTCGGGCCAGGCGGGATCCAGGGGAGGGAGCTCGAGTCTCCAGTGAAGAGACAGCTTCCCCGGCAGCTCTTCGTCGGTGGTGGCGCTCCTGCGGGCGTCCCCTCTCCAGGCGGGCCAATCAGCCCTGGCCCCCGAGAGGAAAGCTAACGACAGGGCAAGAACAGCCAGGGCGCAAAGCCCCCTCAATCTTCCACGACCGCCTGGCAGACCCATCTGCCGGTTAATTATCTCGGACTTCACCCCTTTTCTCCGCTAGCTATCCAGGTATAGGCAGTCTCTCTGAGACCGTCGGAATAGTATCCTGTGAAAACGCCTCCCACTCAACCATCCTCGCCTGATTTTACCCATCGCAGACTCCGGAATTCCGGGCGGCCTCCCGCCCAGCGGGTGCTGCCGAGAACCTTGCCTCCCCGATCTCCATAATAGGCTCTAAAGCCAAGCAGATCGGCAACCTCCCAGGACTCGAGCCGCTTACGCGTCTCCTGATGGATGAAATCACCCGGGGCGAGCCTGATCGTATGCCAGTCGCCCCCACCCGGCAATTTGACAACCATGACCGAATCACCCTTGCGGCGTCCCCTGTAGTCTCTGAAAAAGTTTTCTGTGATAACGACAATCAGCTGGTTCGGTTTTTCCGTTCGTACCTCGAAGACCAGGCGCTCACCGTCTCCTCCTCGCCACTTGGGATCGGTAATCTTGCGGGTCCAGAGCTGCCAATGATGCGGATTGTCGGCTGACAAGCGATACCAGTCCTGGAACCCGCGGGAAAAATCATCGATCTGCCGGCTCGGCCCATCCGTCGCCTGCACACCCCTCTCTTTCAATTCCCCGGGAGAAGCGACCTTCAGCATCGAGCTGATCGCGAAAGTGGAGGTCGGAGGTGCGAATGGAACCTCCACCGGCTGTTCCAGCCTGTAGTGGACGTTGGCGAAGGCGAACAGCGGCTGTTTGACTGAAAGAATCGGCAGCTCGGCTATCCAGGAGGCTCCATCCCGGGAGGCCATCGCCGTACGCCAGAACCGGGCGGGTGGATCGGGATCCACAGAGTACATGATATCGACCTTCGCGACCGGACGCGGGCCCCCAGGAGTCACGATAAGCTTCGGGATCGTGTCGAGAACCAGCCGCGTCGCGGGCATCTGGGGAAATCTAAGGCCGCCCCTGAGATGCTGGTCCAGCCAGAGTGGGCGGGTGACCGAAAACGCAGGCGTGAAGCGATGATTGAGATGGGGAGCGAAGGAGTACCGTACGGCCTTATGCGGAATCAGAGCACCGGTACGGTAGGTGTCATCCATGATCCCATGGAAATCATTTGTCGAGCCGAGCCAGAGGAGCGGAGCCTTGATTCGAGGCGCGTAGGATTGAAAACCGAGGGTCGCCCGAAACAGCTCCACGTTTCCATTCGGAACCTGCCTTCTCTTCTCGGGCAAGAGCTCCCATCGAATCGTCCGAAAGCCCTGTCCACCCACGGAGGGAGCAGCCACCTTGACCCTGTCATCGGTTCCAGCCACATAGACCGTCAGGTTACCTCCCATCGAATGCCCATAGACACCGAGACGTTCCCGATCGACTCCACCCTGCCGCTCCAGGAAGGTCAGCCCCCTCCTGCCCGCGATGGTCAGCAGATACCAGTTGTTGTTCCGTGGGGACTGGAATGCATCGAGGTACTTCTCTCCCGGCAAAAGATTGGAATAACCAGGGACGTTCTCTTGAGTAGGATCAACCGCCCCCCAATCCGTATTGGGTTCGCCCGGCATCGCGCCCTCCATTTCACGCCCTCCCCAATTGATGGAGAGGCACGCGTAGCCTCGTCTAGCGTAATACCTGACCTCATGAAGAAAGGCCCGCTGTCCGCCTCCATGCAGGTGTAGAAGACCCGGCAACCGCTCTACACCCTTGGGATATCCGTAGAAGGCGGCTATTCGAGCTGCCCGGGCCTTGAAGGTTCCGATGTGAAAGGTGACGTAGCTCAGGACCAGGTCATCCTCTTCCCATTGCCGAACAATCCGAACATCCAGGGGCTCGGCGGCCGGATCAATCTCCGCCCAGAGAGCCTGCACGGATCCTGGGACAGCTTCTTCCGCTGGAGCGAAACCGGGGGTGAGCAAAAGACCTAGGAGTGCCAATACGGGCGCTCTGCGGCCTCCTGTTCTCTCAATTACTCGACCAGGTAAGTAGATTTTCATTCCACCGGCTTAGATTGTGTTTCAGCGGCGATGCAAGGCAAGATAGAACCCTTACCACCAACGAGTTCTCCTGTTAAACTGTTTTAGTAGATATTGCCTTTTGGACCAACACCAGAAAAGAAACTGCTCACGGAGAAGCTTGACCCATGAGGTTAGAATTTTATTCGCTGATGGCCGCCGCCCTGATTTCTCTGGTTTTCTCCACAGCGACAAACGCCTGCTCGGTCCCGGTGTTTCGCTATGCTCTCGAACGCTGGCAACCTGATACATTCCAGGCCCTGGTCCTGCACCGCGGCAGCCTGAGTGCGGAGCAGAAAAAACTCATCGACACCTTCGATCGAAGCGAAGGAAAGAACAGGGCCAATGTTGAGCTCGTAACAGTCGACCTAGATGCAGCCCCGCCCCCTGAACTGCTCAGCCTGCTCGAAAAGCAGAAGGAAACTGAGCTGCCCAGGATTCTCCTGATGCCTCCGCCCTTCACCGGGTCAGCGACGCCGCTCTGGTCCGGGACGCTTGCAGACAAGACTTCACTGGCCGGCTTTAACGCACAGGTAGATTCACCTGTCCGCAGGGAAACCGTCAAGCGATTGCTTGCCGGAGACTCGGCTGTTTGGATCTGCCTTGAATCGGGCAATAAAGAGGCCGATGACAAGGCCTTCAAGCTGCTTGACACCCAATTGGCGAAGCTTGGAAAAGAGCTGAAGCTCCCGGAACAGACACCCGAAGATCTCGAAGATCCCGACAGCCAGGTTCGATTCGAAAAACTCCCCGTTCGCATAGCCTTCTCAACAATACGCGTATCCCGCGACAACTCTCAGGAGAAGGGGCTGATTGACCAGCTGATGAAGACGGAGGATGACCTTCTGGAAGAGAGCGGGAAACCGATGGTTTTTCCCGTGTTTGGACGTGGCCGCGCCCTCTGGGCCTATATCGGAGCGGGAATCACTGAAGAGAACATTGCAGAGGCAGCCCAGTTCCTGATTGGACCCTGCTCCTGCCAGATCAAGAGGCAGAACCCGGGCTCTGACCTCCTCCTGACGGCCGATTGGGAAGGTTCCCTCGAAGGCCTCATCGAGACAAAGGATGTGGAGCTTCCTCCGCTCAGTGGCCTCGAGGGTTTCACGGTTGACGTTGACGATAGCGGCATCAGCGAAGGAGAGACCGCCGCCGATGTAAAGCTCGTCGCCAAGACTCCGGAGATCCCCCTTGCCCATGAGGTTGAACCAGATCCTGCCCCCCCCCCAGCAACGGCTCCTCGTGCTGAGAAGACCGATTCGCCTGCCGAGGCGCCGGATCCTGTCGAGGCCGCAGATGGATCCAACCCGCTCCAACGCAATATCATTTTCCTTGGGATCGCCGGATTCGCGCTACTGGCAGGCATTACCCTGCTCGTACGCAAAAAACAATAAACTCACCGGCCAAGCGGAACGCTCCAATGAAGCTCCCACACCTGATTTTTCGCGAGATCGCCTTCCGGAAAATATCTTTCGCCGCAAGTCTGCTGGCTGTCTGCGCCTCAGCATGCTGCGTGGTCGCGTCCTTCGAGCTCTTGAAAGACCATGACCTGCGTACTGAGGAGATCCTGAAGGAAAAGAGCCTCCAGGAGACCGGACGACTGAAGAAATACACCCTGAGGCTGACAGAGCTCACTCGCAAGCATGAAGACGAAACCCGAAAGACCATGAAGAACCTCGGGTTCAATATACTCATCCTGCCCCGAGACCAGAACCTCGCTGATCTCTACGCGGAAGACTTCGCCTCGAAGTACATGCCCGAAGAGTACGTCAAGCGCCTGGCCAACTCGAAGATCGTCACGGTAAATCACCTCCTGCCAAGTCTCACCCAGAAGCTCACCTGGCCTGAGAAGAAGCGCACTGTCCTCCTGATTGGAGTGCGAGGCGAGGTGCCCCTCATGCACAAGGACCCCAAGAAGCCGCTTCTTGACGCGGTCCCCAAGGGAACCGTGGTGCTTGGATACGAGCTCCACCAGAGCCTTGGCCTGAAGGAGGGAGACAGGACCACTCTGATGGGAGAAGAGTTCAAGGTGCATAAATGCTATAAGGCACGGGGGAACAAGGACGACATCTCGGTCTGGGTAGACCTCTCCAAGGCTCAGCAGATGCTCAAAAAGGAAGGGAAGATCAACGCGATCCTGGCTCTTGAATGCAATTGCACTGCAGATCGGCTACCGATCATCCGTAAGGAAATCGCCGCCATTCTTCCCGAGACCCAGGTCATCGAGAGAGGAACCAAGGCGACCGCCAGGGCCGAGCAGCGCATGGCCGCCCGGCGGCTGGCGGAAAACACCCTGGCCACAGAGAAAAAACGGGCAGTTGAAACCCTCGCGGCCAGCAGGGAAGAGCGGGGCTACCACAAGGCCGAACTCGAATCCTTTACCGCGACACTCATTCCGCTTGTCCTTGCCGGCTGCGCCCTGCTCATCGGGCTGCTGGCATTCCTCAATGTCCGCGAGCGACAGGCAGAGATCGGGATCCTGCGCGCGATCGGCCTGAAGAGCTCCCAGGTCTACGCGATCTTCCTCGTCAAGGCGGTCTTCATCGGCGTCGTCGGCTCCCTGGCCGGGTTGCCCCTAGGGCACCTTATAGCCAGCCAGGCCGCAAAGAGTTCGGCTGCGGCACAGGGTGAGCTGCTGGCCACTGGCGGAAATCTATTCCTGCTCGTGCTCGTAACGACCCCCCTGGTCACCCTGCTGTCAAGCTGGGTCCCCACCCTGATCGCAGTGCAGCAGGATCCATCGAGCACCCTGCGTGAAACATAGGGAACTCGGGGGATTCAGACTGCTCGACGCACCAGTCCTCTCGTGTTGAGGTAGTCAAAGAGGAACTCGCCCATACCAGTGCTGGTATCGACAAGCAAGCGCTCGACCTTATTGGCCTGGCAGATCTCCTCGAATCGATTATTGAAACGATTGAGAGCCGCGAGATAGGCCTTCCTGAGTTCGGAGGGCTGCATGAGAATCTCATCAGGAACCTCGAGCCCGATGAACTTGATCATGCCATCAAAGTTAAAGGCCAACTCGTCATGATGGAGGGTCTGGAAGAGAACCACCTCGTGTTGTTGATACCTGAACCTCTGCAGCACTTTCTCCAGGTCATCAAGATCGGTGAAGAAATCACTGAAGATCATGATGATCTCTCTTCGTCCTGTACGACCGGCTACCTCAGAAAGGCACTCGGACATATCGGTCTTTTCCTTAGGCTCGATCTCGTCGAGATGCTCAGTCATACGCTGGATCTGAGCCATCGAGTTGCCGGGCGGAACATAGCCGCGGATCTTCTCATCAAATGTCGAGAGGGACACACGGTCGCTCTGCTTGATGATGGAGTATCCCAGGGTCGTCAACATCTTGGCGGCGTAGAGCATCTTCTGTTGCTGCTCCTCGCCATAGCGCATCGAGGCGCTGACATCCAGCACCAGGTGGGCGGTGAAGTTGGTCTCCATCTCGTATTGCTTGATGAAGTACTTGTCCCGCTTGTAAAAGACGCGCCAGTCGATGTGACGGGTATCGTCGCCGATCACATATTCCCTGTGACCGGCAAACTCAACGGCAAATCCATGCAGCGGAGATTTATGCGCTCCGGCCAGATTTCCCATGACCAGGCCGCGGGGCTTGACGGGGGTCCCCTGGACCTTCCCCAGGACCTCCGCATCGATATAGCGTGATAGTATGCTCTTTGCCATCGTTAATCGTTACCCGTCTCAGGCCGCCGGCTGCTCATAGGTTTCTTTGGAAGGATCAATCTCGTCGAGCAGCATGTCAATCAGGCTCTCGTTATCGAGTCCCTGGGCATGGGCAGCGTAGTTGCTCGCGATTCGATGGCGCAATGCAGGCTTCGCCACGGCGTCGACATCATCTACTGTGGCGTGATACCGGCCATAGAGCAGTGCCCTTGCCTTCGCGCAGGTCACCAGGGTCAGTATTCCCCTGGGTCCGGCTCCCCAGTCGATCCAATTATTGATGAACTCGGGAGCTCCCTCCGCGCCGGGGCGAGAAGCCCTGACCAGCGCGTGGGCATAGCCAAGCACCTGGTCACTGACCGGCACCCGGAGCACGAGATTCTGGATCTCGATGATCTGCTTATCAGTCATGACGGGCCTGATTCCACCAAGGTCTCCAGTCGTTACCCGCCTGGCAATTTCCCATTCCTCTGCGCCGGTGGGATAGTCTACCTTGATATAGAGGAGGAACCTGTCCAGCTGCGCCTCGGGAAGGGGATAGGTCCCCTCCTGCTCCAGTGGGTTCTGGGTCGCCAGCACAAAGAAAGGATCCGGAAGGCCATGAACCGTTCCTCCCGCACTCACCTGCCGTTCCTGCATCGATTCAAGCATGGCGGCCTGGGTTTTCGGCGGGGTCCGGTTGATCTCATCGGCGAGAACCATATTCGCGAAGATCGGCCCCTTCAGGAACTTGTACTCACGGTTTCCACCCTTGGATTCCTGAATGATGTCGGTTCCAGTCACATCACTGGGCATGAGGTCAGGCGTGAACTGGATCCTCTTGAAGCTGAGCTTCACGGACTCCGCGATCGAGCTGATAAGGAGGGTCTTCGCCAAGCCGGGAACTCCCTCGAGAAGGGCATGCCCGCGCGCGAACATGGAAATCAGCACCTGTTCAATCACCTCATCCTGACCAACGATGACCTTGGAGAGCTCATCCTTAATCTTGTTATATGACTCTTCACACTTTTTTACCGCAGCTACATCTTTGCTGGGAATCTTTGCGTCAGCACTTGCCATCATTCTATCTCCTGATACTCCGTCCTAGAAACGCTCGTTTACTTCAACAATGCCCCGCCTCAGTCGATACTCTCGAAATAGCGGCGAAGCCTTTCCCTGTACCCTCTCGGCGCAGGCCGACGCGCACGCGCATTGATAGCCTTTCGCAAAGAAGGAGGCAGCTTGCTAAACCACGCTGCCGTTTTCAATTTCCTGTTTTGATTGTTCACGTCGCGGGCACCGGCATTCGGAGTCCGACTGTCAGCCTGTTCGATCTTATCAATGACCTCGAGAGGCCCATCCTTGACACCCTGGTTCTCCGCAAAGCTACCACCCTTTGAGCTTCCCCCTCCCTTCCCGGAAGGAGAGGTCTGTCCCGGCTGCTTACCTTGACCTTGACCTTG
>DODI01000533.1:0-220 GCA_003509045.1 Planctomycetota bacterium
AAACTCGTCGAAGGGCTTGTTCGAGTTGAAGGACCTGATGACCCAGTCCCGCCATGGCCACTGGCTGTTCTCGAGGTCATTGTCATAGCCATGGCTGTCGCCGTAGCGCGCCCCATCGAGCCACCATGTGGCGAGGCGCTCACCGAAGCGGGGCGAGGCAAGCAGCCTGTCCACCACCCGCTGGTAGGCTTGCGGTTCCTTGTCAGCCAGGAAGGCATCG
>DODI01000533.1:519-9921 GCA_003509045.1 Planctomycetota bacterium
CCTTGTCAGCCAGGAAGGCATCGAGGTCCTCGATCGTCGGTGGCAAACCGGTCAGGTCGATCGTCACCCGGCGAAGAAGCTCTTCCCTGGAGGCCACCTGCGAGGGTTCAAGGCCGCTTTCCTCCAGGCGGGCATAAACAAAACGGTCCACCTCGTTGCTGCCCCATTCTGCATCACCGGGCAGCGGCGGTTTTTCCGGTTTCTCGAAAGCCCAGTGCCCCCGGTACACGGCCCCCTCGGCAATCCATTTCTCCAGGAGTTCTTTTTCGGCCTGCTGCAGCGGCTTTCCCTTGCCGGGAGGCGGCATCATCTCATCCTCGTCGGTTGAGAAGATCCTCTTCACCAGGGCACTCTCCTGCGGGCGGCCCTCCACGATGGCGCGAACACCCTTGCGCTGGGCAAGGGCCGACTCCCGCACATCCAGCCGGAGCCCGGCCTTGCGCTTCTTTCCATCAACTCCGTGGCAGGAGAAGCACCTGTCGGCCAGGATCGGCAGTATGTCCCGGCTGTAATCGACCTCGGCCCGGACCGATCTGGGAAACAACACGAGGCACAGCAGGAATACCGGGATACTGCAGCGGAAAGCCAGGGTCCCGAAACCTGTCATTGAACCCTCACCGCACGAAAGACAACCCGGTAGATCCGTTCCGGGTCGCATTTCCCCGGACGGGGAACCAGCACGAAATCATCTGCGATCACCGGGGCAAGGTCCCTGCCCTCCAGCAACTCAATATTCCGGACCCGGTGGCCGAGGAAGGCGACAAAGGGCCGTCCACCGCGCTGGGAACCGTTGGAGTTGACCGTGTTGAAACTCTTCGCCCCCTGCTTCGGGTCGATCTCGAGAGTATAGACCCCGTCACGGGAAGAGAGCTTCTGCCCGTAGGCCAGCTTGCCGGGAGCCATCTTCGCTGACCAGGCCGGGTCACCATAGAAGGCAACCACATCCCGGTCGAAGGCCAGCCCTCGCTTGTCACCCTTGCTCGTGGTGGGCTTGCCCAGGCGCTGCACCAGGGCGTGATGGTTGGCGAAGAAGGCCTCGGTCAGGGTGTAGCGGCCCGGCTGCTCAATAAAATAGTCGAGCACTCCCCAGCCACCGTAGCCGAACCAGGTCGGCTTGGTATAGCCGAGCATCTGTTTCACGCCGGCGTCATTCATCCAGGCCAGCGCCATCGCATCCGGCCCGTTGATGTTGCCCATCAGGCAGTTGCCGATCGGCAGGTAGACCTTGGGGTTGGGCGAGTCGATCTCGATGCGCCTCTTGCCGGTGTCCTCGCCAAAGATCTGGCCGCCCTTGGACTTGAAGAAACCGTTTTTATAGCGGAAGCCAATCATCCAGTTGCGCTCGGTGGCGTGCCCGGAGGTGACGAAGAGGTCGGCCTGGTACTTGTTGAGCGTGTCGGCGAGAACCTCGGTGGTGTCATCCGGCCCGCGCAGCTGCTCAGCAACCCCGCCGGGCTTCTTGCGCACCAGCTTGTTCTTCACCAGCTCGTCATACCAGAGTCCCTCTGTGCAGCACTCGAGGGCGAGCTCGGTTCCTGATGCAACCTTGCGTACCGTCAGCGGCGTCTGGTGATGGGCGATCGCCAGGGCGTTTTTCGCATCGTAGCCGGTAAGGATCCCCCAGAGCGTGTCGGTGTAGGGGTCTTCATCCAATTGGCGGGTCAAGCGATGAACCTCGGCAACAAACGCCCCCGTGGCTTCTTTCGGGGTCGCCACAAAACAGGTGTAGCGCGGAAACTGCTTCCGCAGCTCGGCCAGGGCCTCTCCTGGCTCACCGTCAAAGAGAATGACTTGCGCGTTGTGTTTGCTGACCAGGGTCTTCACCACCGGCTGCCAGTCCTCCAGCGCATGGGTCGCCCGTGAGACCACCACGGTGTAACCCGCGCCACCCTCGACAGGGATGCAAATGCAGAGAAACAGGAAAATCGACAGGAGAGCTTTCACGCCATTCATCATGAGCTTTGTTTCCTCTGTTGAAGCAGCCTCTGCCGGAGAACCAGGAGAAGGGGCTGCGAATTTCCATCTCCGGCAGCAAGGGTATTGTCACAAAGATGCCCCTCCGTGGTGAGTGTTTTTTTCACCCGGCCCGGCCGCACACTCATTTATGGTCAGCAGAGGCGGGGTTGCAGCTATACTGTAACCCCACGAGCAATCTCCTTCTTTCAGCAGGAAACAAGCCATGAAAATACCTGTCCCTTTCCGCGGTCCTTTTTTAAGGACCGTCTCCTTTGCCCTGGCGGCCCTTTTCCTCTCTGCGGCAGTCTGCTCGGAGGAGCCCTCTTCCACCAGGCCCAACATACTGCTGCTGCTGGCTGACAACTGGGCCTGGCCGCACGCCAGCGCCTGTGGGGATAAGTCCGTCAGCACCCCCACCTTTGACAGCATCGCAAAGAACGGGGTCCTCTTTCGTTCCACCTTCTGCCAGGTGCCGTCCTGCTCGGCCGCGCGCGCGGTCCTGCTCACCGGCCAGGCCATGCATCGACTCGGCGAGGCGGCGAATCTCTGGGGGCGCTTCCCTGCCCAGCTGCAGGTCTACCCGCAACTCCTCGAGAAAAACGGCTATACCACGGGCTATACGATCAAGGGATGGGCGCCGGGGTTCTACAAGGGGAAGAAAAACTCCAGCGTAAACCCCGCCGGAAAAAAGCATGCGAGCTTTGCGGCCTTCCTGAAAAAGGTGCCTGCCGGCAAGCCCTTCTGTTTCTGGTTCGGCTCCCACGACCCCCACCAGCCCTGGAATCGCGGCGACGATTTCCGCGCCGGGCTTGACCCGGCCAAGGTCGAGGTGCCCCCCTACGTCCCGGATCACCCGGTCGTTCGAAACACCATCGTCGATTACTACGCGGAGGTTCAGCGCTTTGACCACGAATGCGGCCAGCTGCTCAAGCTGCTCAAAGACCGGGGGCAGCTTGCCAACACGCTCGTGATGATGGTTGGCGACAACGGCTGGCAGATGCCGCGCGGGCTGGCCAATGTCTATGATGCAGGAACCAGGGTTCCCATGGCCGTCCAATGGCCCGAGCGGATCAAGGGTGGCCAGTCCCTCGATCACTTCATCAGTTTCGAGGATTTCGCCCCCACCTTCCTCGCCGCGGCCGGTCTTCCCGCGCGGGAAGAAATGACCGGGAGGAGCTTCCTGCCCCTTGTCACCGGTACCGGAGAGACTCCCTGGCGGAGCGCTGTCTTTCTCGAACGCGAACGGCATGCCAATGTTCGCGCCGGAAACCGTTCCTACCCCTGCCGCGCCATCCGTACAAAGCAACACCTCTATGTCCGCAACCTGGAACCGGAGCTCTGGGCTGCGGGCGACCCGAAGACACACTGGGCTGTCGGCCCCTATGGAGATATAGACAACACTCCGATCAAGGAGCTGATCCTGTCGCAGAGAAACAAGCCGGAGATGAAGCCCTTCTTCGAGCTGGGTTTCCTGAAGCGCCCGGCCGAGGAACTCTACGATCTCAGCAAGGACCCCCACCAGGTAAACAACATCGCCGCAGTTGAGACCTATTCCGAGAAGAAGCGAGAGCTGGCCGGGCAGCTTGCAAGCTGGATGAAAGAGACCGCTGATCCAAGGGCTGGGGATCCCACCCTGGTTCGCTTCGACTCCTTCGAATACTTCGGCAGGGCCGCCGGGCAGAAAGCGCCCAGCAGGAAAAAGAAGAAGGCTCCCTCCAGGAAAAAGGCCCCTGCAAAGAAGGTGTCAATTTCCCTGGAGACCCCGATCCGGCATTCCTTCCTCGGCCTGGGCAATGCCAGCAAGGCGGTTATTGTCGGGGAGGATGGAACCATCGAGTGGAAGGTCAACCTGCCGGCCAGTGACGGCTGGGTCCTGCCCGGCGGCAATGTCCTGCTCGCCCTCTACAGAACGAAGGGCTTCCCCAACGGAGGAGTTGTGGAGATTGACCGCAAAACGAAAAAGATTGTCTTTGAGTACAAGGGGCAGCAGAAGGAAACCAGCACGGTACAGCCGCTGCCTGGAGACCAGTTCCTCGTCTGCGAACTGGGTCCGGAGCCACGCGCGGTGGTGATCGACCGCAGCGGGAAGGTCCTTAAGACCACCCCCCTGCAATGCCAGAAGAAGAACTTTCACATGCAGACCCGGATGCTCCGTCTGCTCCCCAACGGAAATTACATCGCGCCGCACCTGCTCGACTTCGCGGTAAAAGAATACGAACCTGGAACCGGCAAGGTCGTTCGGACCTTCCCGACCGACGATCGCGGACGCGCCAGGCGAGACTGGCCTTTCACTGCCATCCGTCTGGGAAACGGCAACACGCTGATCGGGTGCACCAACGGTAATCGTATTATCGAGGTAGATGGGGAAGGCAAGATCGTATGGAGTGTCGACAATGACGACATTGGCGAGAAGCTGTTTGACGATGCCTGCGGCGCCCAGCGCCTCCCCAACGGCAACACGGTGATCACCAGCTACCATGCCAATGGAGCCAAGGTGAAGCTCTTCGAGGTAACCAGGGAGAAAAAGGTCGTCTGGCGCTATTCGGGAATGAAGACCGGCTTCCACCACTTCCAGATCCTGAGCACGAACGGGAAACCGCTCAAGAACAACACCTGGAAATAGACGCCGGCTGGAGCTCAGCCCTGGTAGGGAAGCGCCGAGTGATGAAGCTGGATCTTGAGCTTTCCGCCGACCTCGCGGATATAGACGAAGGAATACTCGACCTTGAGCTCTGACCCATCCGCTTTCCCGAAGAAGTAGTTACCCATCGCAATCCCGACATCTCCCCTTGCGCAGGTACCGGCGTTCTCAAAACGAACAGAGGTCCAAGGCTCGAGGGCAAAACCCTTATCCTCCCCATGGTCGGAGTCCCGGCCAACGAAATAAGAGACCGAATCCTTCAGCTTCGCCCTGAACTGAACATCGGCAGCCTTGGTGGGACAGAACAGGAGGGTTCCCCCCTCGAAGAGGTAATGATCTTCAACCAGCTTGACCGCCAGCCCATGGGCTTCTTTCCAGCTTGGCGCGGCCCCTACCGCGACAACAGCCTCTCCCCAGGACTCCTGGGCCGCCTCGATTTCGTTGGATTCAATCATGACGCAGATTATGCATTACCTGACCCGCACAGCTACAGGTGAATCCGCATCAATCATCTCGGTGGACAGCATGCGGACATAGACCTGCTCATCATCGGATATCCGAACGAGATACAGGGTGGTCGAACCCTCAGGGAAGATCCGCAGCACTCGCCCTTCCCCTTCGCCAGCCTGGACAAGCGCCAGCTGCTCAGGCCGCACAAGAACTTGCCCGGAAGACGACGGCTCCTCTTTGCCTACCGGCAGCTCGCCAATCGAGGTGAGAATCTTTTCACCGCTTCGCTCGCCGCCAAGGCGGTTGATGACTCCAAAGGTTTCGGCGGCAGCCGGCCCGGCCGGTTGATGGTAGATCGTTTCCGGACTGCCCGTCTGAATAATTTTCCCTTCACGTAGAATGCTGATCCGGTCGCCGCAGGAGAGAGCCTCCGCAGGATCATGGGTCACCATCACGGTCACGATCCCAGCCTCTCGCAGAAGCCTCAGGCTGGTCTCGCGAACACCTGCCCGCAACTGGGCATCGAGGCTCGAGAAGGGCTCATCCAGCAGCATGATCTTCGGAGTCCTGGCCAACGCCCGGGCCAGGGCCACCCGCTGCTGCTCCCCGCCGCTGAGGGTGTGCGGCATGGCCGATGTCCGGCTCTCCAGCCCGACATCGGAGAGCAATTCCTCAGCCCGCAGGCGAGCCTCTGAAGTCTTCCTGTCCGGCATACCGAAGAGCACGTTTTCAAGCGCGTCCAGGTGAGGGAAGAGAGCGTAATCCTGCAAGACAAAACCTACGGACCTCCGCTCCGTCGCCATATGCCCAGATGAATCGGAGACCACCTCTCCATCGATCGAGACGACTCCTTCGCACTGCCGCTCCAGGCCCGCAATGATCCGCAGGAGGGTGGACTTCCCGCTGCCGGAGGCTCCAAGCAGGCAGTGGATCTCTCCGCCAGGCACGCCAAGGGTGACGTTGTCAACCGCGGCCACCTGGCCGTAGCTGAGAGAGATACTCTCGAGATGAAGCGCTGGGGTTGGAGTCATCAGGTTCCCGCTCCTCCACCTGAAGTGGACGGAATGACATAGCTGGACTTGAGCATGCGGGTCAACAGAACAACCGGTATCAACCCGGCCAGAATAATCGCCAGGGCGCCTGTCGACGCCTCCGAGAGCCGCTCATCGGAAGCAAGCTGGTACACGCGAACCGCAAGTGTGTCAAAATTGAATGGACGCAGGATAAGGGTTGCCGGGAGTTCCTTCAAGACATCGACAAATACCATCAGGGCGGCGCAGACCAGGCTGCCCCTGAGCAGCGGCAGATGGACACTCCAGAGAAGCCGCAACCGGGAGGCCCCCAGGGTCTTCGCGGCATCATCTATCGAGGAGCGAATCCTCTCAAGACCCGCGCCGACGACATTCAAAGGGATCGCCAGGAAGCGAACCTGGTAGCCGAACAGAACCGCGAAGATCGTACCGCTAAGAAACAATCCCGGGCTCCAACCCAGCACCCTCTCTGTAAATTCGTTAACCCCGCTCTCAAACCACCACAGCGGCCCGAGAACACCGATGGCAATCACCCCTCCTGGAATCGCGTAACCCAGCCCGGCCACCCGGACCGCGAACCGGTTTGCGGTTGAGGGCGACTCCCTGCGGTGATGCGCCAGGAAGAGGCCGAGGGCGACTACCGACAGTGATGCCGCCCCCGCCACCAGGACGCTGTTGCCGACTAGCTGGGCAAAGAGCTCCCCCGTTCTCGAATCACCCCCTTCGATCGTCAACTGGATGAACCGGGCAACCGGCACCAGGAACCCCCCGAGGACAGGAGCGGCGCAGGCAAGGAAGGCGACCCACCTCCAGGCGCCAGACAGAACGACAGGAGCGGGCGGGCGGGTCCGCTGGGTAGCATGGTGAAATTTGGCCGATTTTCGAAACCCGCTCTCAAGCAGGTAGAGCAACCCGACCGCCCCGAGCAGACAGGTCGAGAGCTGCGCGGCCGCGGTAAGAGACCCTCGACCCATCCAGGTGCGATAGATGCCCGTGGAGAACGTGTCGACGGCGCAATAATCGACCGCGCCGAACTCGGCCATGGTCTCCATCACGACCAGCGCGACCCCGGCAAAAATCGAAGGCCTCGCAAGCGGCAGGACCACCCTCGAAAATCGAGCCCAGGGGCCAGCTCCAAGAGTTCTGCTCGCCTCAATGACAGATGCCGAGAGGCCGAGGAATCCATTGGAGGCTGCGAGGTAAACATAGGGATAGAGACAGAGCACGAGGATGACGACTGCGCCGCCGAGGGATCGAACCTGGGGGAACCAATAATCCTCCCGCCCCCAACCCGTTGAATCGCGCAGCCAGGCCTGCACCGGCCCGCTGAATTGCAGCAGATCCGTCATCGCGTAGGCCAGCAGGTAGCTTGGAATGGCGAGAGGAAGGAGAAGTGCCCAGCGAAAGACACCCACCCCTGGAAAGGAGAACGCGGTCACCAGCCAGGCGGTCGTCACCCCGACAAGGAGAGTACCGCAGCCCACCCCCGCAGCCAGCAGGAGCGTGTTGCTGACGTATTTCCCCAGGACCGTTTCGGCAAGATGGCTCCAGACACCCTCGGAGTCCTGCGCCAGGCTCCAGGCGACAGCCAGGATCGGGACCATGACGATGCCCGAAAGCGCCAGGCAGGCCAGCGTCCAGTAACGTCCGGGATCTCTTTTCATGGAGTCTCCAGCCCTGCACAATTTCCCCGGAAAGCTTACTTCAACGCCAGCCGGCTCGGTCCATGATACGAATCGCCGCAGCGTTATTTTTTCCAAAGACCGCCGCGTTCACCTTGTCTTCCTTGAACGCGCCAAAGGCCTTCAAGGCAGGAACCGTCTTTACTCCCGGAACAACCGGGTACTCGTTGTTCCCGGCGGCGAAGACCTCCTGGGCCGCCTCTCCCGTCAGGTGTTCGATGAAGCGAATGGCATTAGCCTTATTGGGCGCATTCGCGCAGACCCCGATCCCGGAGAGATTGACATGGGCTCCTCGCCCTCCCTGGTTCGGAAAGACCACAGCAACCTTGGCCGCCGCGGCCTTCTCCGCGTCCGTTCCATTGAGCATGCGGGCAAAATAATAGGAGTTGGCAACCGCCACATCTCCCTCACCGGCAGCTACGGCCTTGATCTGGTCACGATCGCCCCCCTGGGGAACACGGGCCAGATTGGCCACAAGACCCCGGCACCACTTCTCGGCGCCCGCCTCCCCATGAGCATCGATCAGGGATCCGACCAGGGACTGGTTGTAGATGTTGCCGCTGCCGCGAATCAGCACCTTGCCCTTCCATCTTGGCTTCACCAGGTCTTCATAGGAGACGATCTCGCCTTTCCTGACCCGGGCTTTAGATCTCAGGATGATCCTCGCGCGCTTGGTCAGGCCGAACCACTTACCCTCGGGATGCCGAAGATTGGCTGGAACCCGCTTTGAAAGGATCTCGGATTTAACCGGCTGGAAGACCCCTGCCTCCTCCGCCTGGTAAAGCCGGCCGGCATCTACAGTGATGAACACATCGGCGGGGCTACGCTTACCCTCCCGCTTGAGCCTCTCGAGCATGGCGCCCGAGCTGCCCTCGATGAGGTTGATCTTGATCCCGGTCTTCTTCTCGAAATTCCTGTAGATCTGATCATCCGTGTCGTAATGCCGGGCCGAATAGACATTGACGACCTGGGCGGAAAGGCCGGTTGATACAAAGAGTAAAAAGCAGAGGACGCCCAGCAAGATTCGATTCATAGCAGACTCCAAAACAAAAATATAAGGACAGGCGTACGAGCCAGGGAATGGTTCGCCAAACTACAGTTTGGCATACCATACGAAAGAGAGGTTCCATGTCAACAGTGGAAATGTCCTTGTATCGTCCACCTCGAAAACCGCCTTATTTCGAAATACAGAAAAGGTGCTTCTCGCCGCGGATGAACAGCTGCTTCCCGGCCGGCGCAGGAGTCGCATCAACCCCCTCGCCGACTGAATTTGTTGAAACGACCTCAAGCTTGCCCGCATCCTTGATCACCACAGTGGTCCCACTGCGGCCGGTGAGGTAAACGTGGCCGCCTGCGGCGATGGGAGATGCGTAGGTGCTGTTGATCCCCGAGATCCTCTGGACGGTGTAATGGGGCTTGCCGGTTGCCGCATCAACACAGGTGAGCATTCCGGATTTGCCCTTGTGAAAATAGACACGGCCGGAAGAGTAGAGCGGCGAGGCAATATCAGGGGTGTCACGGTCGATCACCCAGGCTACGCTCTTCGAATCTTCGATGTTGCCCTTGCCGTCGAGGCGAAAGGCCCCGAGGAAGGAACCGCGGAAGCCGCTGCCGACGAATACCAGCCCGTCGCCGGCGACCG
>DODI01000533.1:10196-11716 GCA_003509045.1 Planctomycetota bacterium
GAGAAAGGACCCCCGAAACCCGCTGCCGACGAAAACGAGACCAGCTCCGGCCACCGGAGATGCGACCGGCCGCTGGGTCTGCCCGGCACAACGCCACAGCTCTTTTCCCGTCTCCAGGTCGTAGCCGCGGGCGCAGGTCTGCCCATTCATTACAATCTGTTTCTTTTTTCCGTTCTCGACAATGAGGGGTGTCGCCCAACAGCTCGGCTCATCGCGGTCTGTCCGCCAAAGGGTCTTGCCGCTCGATTTATCGAGAGCGTAAACAGAAGACTGCCCTTCATGATCCCAGGGGACGATGAGCTTGTCACCGACAAGCGTAGGCGAGCTGCCCTCGCCAAAGCCCGCCCTCATGGTCATCTTTCCGAAATCGGTTCGTTTCCATTTCAGCTTGCCGGCAAGGGTGTAACAGTACAGGCCGCGAGAGCCGAAGTGGGCATAGACATTTTTCCCATCGGTACAGGGTGAACCGGAAGCGAAGCCATTGGTCGAATGGGTTCCTTCGTGGGGCTTCGCCTTGATGGCGGACTGCTGCCAGAGAATCTTACCGCTCTTGCGGTCAAAACAGAGAATCCTGAAATCAAGAGTCGATAGCGAGCCGCCGCGAGACCTGCCGCGCCCGCGGCTGCCCGGCCTCCGCTGAGAATCTCTTCCGCCCCCGGGCCGCCGCCCGGCCGCCTGCGGTTTGCTCTCACCGCCGGAATTGACCGCCGTCACGACGAAAACCCTGTCACCCCAGATTACCGGTGAACCGGAGCCTTTCCCCGGAATCGCCGCCTTCCACTTGACGTTCTTCTTTTCACTCCATTCAGTCGGGGGATTGGCATCCTCAGCAGCTCCGTTACCAGCCGGACCACGCCAGTGGCCCCAATTGTCGGCAAACACCGCCTGCGTACTGAACAAAAAGAAGAGAGCGAGAGAGACAATGGATTTGCGCATGGGGTTTCCTATCGCGACAGGTTTAGCTTTGAATCGACCTACGATTGTAAAGCATCGCAGACCGCAAGAAAATCATACGGATGATGTGTTGTTTCGTCGAAAAACGGCTTTCCGAATCGATAGAATACACACCGTTGGAAAATCGCATAAACCGTGTATAGCAAAGAGCTTCAAGCTTCATTAACTTTAGGGGTAGGGTAAGCGGACTTAAAAGCAAAACACCGGGCATTCGAAACCTTCTCCCAGGCAGAAAAAAACAGGTTACCAGATGAAACGAATTCACCTCCCCCGGCTTGATTCTTCCAGAGCGGCGCTGTCGGCTCTGCTGGTTCTCAGCGCCCTGGCTTACCTCCCAGCCGCCGAGCGCCCGAACATCCTCATCATCTTCACAGATGACCAGGGCTACGCGGACCTCGCCTGTTACGGCAACCGGAAAAACAAGACCCCTCGCATGGACCAGTTGGCGAAGGAAGGAACCCGCTTCACCAGCTTCTACGCCCAGTCGGTCTGCGGCCCATCTCGCTCGGCTCTCCTGACCGGGCGCTATCCCTTCCGCAGCAAGGGTTGGGGGATGCCGGCCAGCG
>DODI01000107.1:0-16055 GCA_003509045.1 Planctomycetota bacterium
CGGGCCGGATTTCGAGCTCTGCGATGTCATCAGCCGCCCTGACAGGCCCGCGGGCCGAGGCCGCCAGCTGCGCCCGAACCCCGTAAAGTCTCGGGCTCTCGAGATGGGACTCGATTGCCGCACCCCGGCCTCGGTGAATACCGCCGAGTTTTCGAAGGAGCTGGGGGCACGGACTCCGGATGTCTTCATCGTCGCCGACTACGGTGAAATTCTTAGAGAGGAGGCCCTCTCCCTGCCGCCGCTGGGCTCCTTCAACCTGCACGCCTCGATTCTGCCGGCCTATCGCGGCGCCGCGCCGGTGGTTCACGCCCTGCTGGGCGGAGAGACCGAAACGGGGGTGACGCTGTTTCGGATCGAGCTTGGGCTTGATAGCGGCCCGGTTCTGGCCTGCTCGCGAACGGCGATCGATCCTGCCGAGACGGCTGCCGAGCTCGAGGGGAGACTCTCGAGGCTCTCTGCCGAGTTGCTGCTTGAGCAGCTTCCGCTGATAGCGGGAGGAGAAACCGTGGAGGTTGTTCAGGACGAAACCCGGGCGACCCTGGCGCCCAAGCTGAAAAAGAGCGATGGGCTCATCGATTGGAATCGGTCGCCGTCCGGTGTACATGACCTCGTCCGCGCGATGAACCCGTGGCCCCAGGCTCATGGGTTCTTCGTTCCCATGCAGGGAAAGGCGAAGAGGGTCAGCATTCTTCGCTCGGCGCCGTGTGACAAGGAGACGTCTTTCCCGGACCCGGGGGTCGTGTGCGGAGTCGATGCGGAGAGCTTCTCGGTCTCCTGCTCCGGCGGCGCCCTTCGGATTCTTGAATTGCAGCGAGAAGGAAAACCCGCCATGGATACGGCGGCTTATATGCGCGGCAACCCGATTGAGCCGGGGGACCGCTTTGAGAAAACTTTGGAGAAGGATCCATGAACGAAGAGTCCCGGCAGGAGCTTCCGGCCAAGGAATACGCCGCGGTGCGAAAAGCGGCGCTGGAGTTGCTGTGTGAAGCCGAGAGCGGCGGGCGGTTTGTCGATGAGCTGTTGTCGGAGCGCATCGGCGGCTTCGAGCGCCGTGACCGGCATCTTCTGCAGGAGATCTCCTATGGGGCGCTTCGTCACCAGAACACGCTCGACCGGCTCTTGAAGCTCTACGTCAAGCTGCCGATGGATCGCCAGGTCGCGGCGGTGCGCTGGGCGTTGCGGCTGGGCTCCTACCAGCTGGTCTACCTCAACCGCGTTCCCGCGCATGCCGCAGTGAATCAGACCCTCGAGGGCATGAAGGCTCTCGAGGGAGTTGGAAGAAAGAACGTAGGCTTCGTCAACGCGGTGCTCCATCGGCTCATCGCTGACATCGCCAGGAAGACCGCAGATGATCCGCCTGAGCCTGACGACCCCAACATCCTGCCCTCACGGGGAGGCTACTGCCACTTCAGCCGTCCGGTGCTGCCGCTGGTTCGGCTCGATCTTGTCGACCACCTGAGCGTTAAGTATTCCTATCCCCGTTGGCTGGTGAAGACCTGGATCTCCCGCTTTGGAGCCCAGGAGACGAGGGCTCTGCTGGTTGCCGGGAATCGTACTCCGCGCCTGTGCGCCCGGGTTACCGCCCACGCGCCGCCGGATGCAGAGGTCATTGCGGCGCTGGGAGAGGAAGGTTTCGAGGTCGAGGCAGGACCGCAGGATCGGACGATTCTTTTTGCCGGCGGCGGCCCCGGGCCCTCGGAGGCCCTGGAGAAGGGCTGGATCCAGTTCCAGGACCTGACCGCCATCCAGGTCGGCGCCGCCCTGGCTCCGCCGTCCGGCGCCAGGGTGCTGGACCTGTGTTCGGCTCCTGGGGGGAAGTCGGCCCAACTGCTCGAAGGCCTGGGGGATGGGGGCTCCCTGCTGGCGACCGACCGCAGCGAGTTACGCCTGGCTCTGGTGGATGCCAATCTCTCGCGTCTCAAGGGTGCCTGGAAGACGGCCGTCGTACCTGCGGAGCCGGAGGCGATCGACCTGGGAGAGAGCTTTACCCATATCCTCGTTGATGCCCCCTGTTCGAATACCGGGGTGCTTGGCAGGCGCCCGGAAGCGCGCTGGCGGGTGCGGCGTGAGGACCTCGATTCTCTGTCCACCCTGCAGGATGGGCTGCTCGATGCCGCCGTTCGACATCTTGGCCCCGGCGGACGCCTGGTCTATTCAACCTGTTCGATCGAGCCGCAGGAGAACGAGGAGCGCGTTGCAGCGCTGCTTCGCCGTCACCCCTCCCTGGTCGAACTGGAAACCCGGCTCTTTCTTCCGCATCGCGTCGATGGCGATGGCGGCTACTACAGCCTGCTTCGCAAGCAGCCCTCGAAAGAGAGCTGAGCAACGGTTTACTCCCGAGGCTTTTTCTTTAGTTCTCGCAGAGCCGCGGCCTCGGGGAGCGAGCCATAGGCCTCGTCGAGCGGGAAGCAGCCGCTGACCAGTCCGCCGCGCGGGGCGGTGGTGCAGTCGCTGAAGGTCCGGCAGATGCGCTTGCGCGCAAGCTCGCCGCGTTCGAGCGTGTCGGCTGGCAGGTCGGGGTAGCTCAGGGCCATGCGGCCGATGCCGACGAGGTCCATCCAGCCGTCGCGAACGAGACCCTGGGCGACATGAGGCAGGTACTCCTGCAGGTAGGAGAGGGCCGAGCCGGCCACCACCATTCCGGGGAATTTCTGCTTGAGGGCGCGAGTGGCCTGCAGGTGCCGGGCGACGCTTCGGAGAGGGTCCTCTGGCGGCAGGTAGCCGTCCGATGGCGGGTAGAGAGCAGGCCTCTGCAGGTGGGGGTTGTAATACGGGCTCCCGCCGGAGAGGTTGACGAGCCGGATGTCGAGCTCCTCGAGCAACGCCAGGAAGGCGTGTCCTTCTGAGAGGTCCTGCTCGACGGGATTGGCCATGTCGACTCCGAATCCAAGGTGATAGGGCTCCCCTTCGGGGTAATGTTCCGGGACACCCTCTTCGCCGTTGTCGCCCTGGCGGAAGGGTATGCTGTCGAAAATACTGACCCTTACCGCGACATGAAGGCCCGGGGCTTCCCGCCGGATTCCGCTGACGATCTCGCGCAGAATCCGGGTGCGATTTTCAAACGAACCGCCGTAGGGCCCGGGCCGTGTATGGGCCCCGAGAAATTCATGCAGAAGATAGCCATGGCAGTGCTTGATGTCGACAAAGTCGAAGCCCAGCTCCCTGGCGCGGACGGCACCCGCGATGAAGCTCTCGATGAGGTTTTCGACTTCGGAGTTGCCGAGGATCGCCGAATCGTCTGTCACGCCAACGCGGGCATCCAGCAGCGGGTGACGAAAGGCAATCCTTGGTCGGCTGCCTCCGTCTTTTCCGGGCCGGGCGAATCGACCCGAGTGGGTGAGCTGGAGCCCGGCAATGGGCTCCGAGGTCGAGCCGAAGCGATCGCGATGGGCCTCCAGGAGAACGCCGCGGAGCCTCTCCAGGCCAGCCAATGTATGGTCGGCGATGACCAACTGGTTGGGGTTCGCGCGCCCCTCCGCCTCCACGGCGACCGCCTCTCCGCCCCAGATCAGCTGGGCGCCGCTGATCCCGAAGCGCCGCCAGCGCCGCAGGGTGAGCTCCCCCGGGTTGCCGTCCTCGGCGCCATCCCAGCCCTCCATGGGCTGTATCATCCAGCGGTTCGAGGCGGTTTTCCCGCAGATTTCCAGGTCTTTCGATAGGGGAGACTCGGGCGCGCGGAGGATTTCGTTGTCGACTGGAACATCCGGGCAGAGTCCGTGAAGATGCCCACGAAAGCTGTCGACACTGCGATGGGAGCCCACGCGGGTATAGCGCGAATAGCTTGAGCTGGGGTCTGGGGTCATGTTCAGGACGGAGCTTCCCGGCCGCAGGCGGCTGGGCCGGCGGTCTTGCCGGGGGTGGAGAATCGGATTTTACTTGCCGTAGTCACTGGGGCCGCCAAGATCTGTTCGCTCAGAGGCCGGCAGGTCCTGCCTCCATCAGAATGAAAAAAATCAACTTGTCATTATTTTTCCGGAGACGCGATGAGTTTCAGAATCGAAGGCAAGGTTGCCTTGGTCACCGGCGGCGGCCGAGACATCGGCCGGGCGTGCTGCCTGGAGCTGGCGGCAAACGGCGCGGATGTCGTGGTCAATTACCATTCCAGCGCTGAATCGGCCCTCGAGACCGTTGCTGACATCGAGGCCCTCGGCCGCCGGGCTGTAGCGGTAAGGGCGGATGTAACGAAGCCCGATGACATCCTTGCGCTAAAAGAGGCCGCGGTCGATTTTGGCGGTGGGCGCGTTGACATCCTGGTCAATAACGCCGGCGGAATTATCCGCCGAGCCTTCCTGGCCGACCTCGACCCTGAGTTGCTCGCTGAGACGTTGCGGCTCAATTTCACCAGCGTGGTGCTGCTGTGCCAGGCGATCATCCCCGTCATGACAGAGCATGGCGGAGGAAAGGTGATCAACATCTCCTCGATTGCCGGTCACAATGGAGGCGCGCCGACAACGCCTCACTACGGTCCGGCGAAGGCCGCGGTCTCGAACTTTGCCCGGACGCTCACCAAGGAATTCGGGGGGAGCAACATCCAGGTCAATAGCGTCGCGCCCGGGATTATCGACAACCGCTTTCACGAGGATCACACCCCACCGGAGATGTTTGAGAAGCTGGTGGCCGGCGTGCCTCTCGCCCGCGCGGGAACGAATGAAGATGTGGCTGGCGCGGTCGCGTTCCTCGCCTCACCGAATGCCGATTACATCAGCGGCGATGTCATTCATGTGAATGGCGGGCTGTATTTTGGCCAGTAGGATTTCACAGAACCATGGACCAGGAATTCGATCCACAAAGCATTCTCTTTCACGGCCACGGCCTCATCGCGGTTGATAAGCCTGTGGGGGTGCCGGTCCACCGTGGGACCGGCCATGACACGGGCCTGACAGACCTCCTCGGTCAATGGATCAGCCTCAACCCCGGGTTGCTCGATGTGCGTCCGGGGAAGAAGATCCATCCGATTCACCGTCTCGACATGGAGGCCTCGGGGGTTCTGTTGCTTGCGGTCAAGACCTCCGCCGCGCGCTCCGCAAAGCGCGCCTTTGAGGTGCGCGCCGTTTCGAAGACCTATCTCGCGCTCGTTGCCGGCCCGATGGATCTCGTCGGCCAGATGAAGGGAAAGATTCGCTCAAAGCTTCGCGGCAACTACCGCTACCTGCCGGCCAGCCTGAGCTACCGGCGCCTGCGTGGAGATGAGAGGATGAGCCTGGTCGAGGTTCGGCCGGAGGGCGGCCGGACCCACCAGATCCGGGCCCTGATGGCCAGGGCGGGCCGTCCGCTCGTGGGAGATCTTCGCTACGGAAAGCCGAAGCCCGCGCAGCAATTCCGGGAGCGTTTCGGCATGGACCATTTCCTCCTCCATTCCTGGCGGCTGGGACTCCCCGAGGAGGTGATGGGCCGCCCTCTTGACCTGGAGGCACCGCTGCCGGCGGCTTTTCATTCCGTCATCGAGCAGAAGGGCTGGGGCGCTCTTGAGCAGGGTCCGGATGGAGAATGGGAGGCCCAGGATTAGGGCGGGGGGAGATTGAAGGCCTCGCCCTCGCGGGCCATTTCCGGCACCGGGAGCTCATCTTCTGACTGGAGGACATTTTTCAACACCACGAGGAAGAAGACGAGGCAGGCCACCAGCCAGGCGGCGCCGACCACCTGCGGCTCGGTCCCGGTCAACTGGGAGAAAGCCATGGCGTCGTTCTGGTTGAAGGCCGCCCCCTGGTCCGCAAGGACATCCCAGTAGATATCGAAGATGGAATAGAGGCAGGTAAAGGTCCCTATCGCGCGCAGCAGAAGGACACCTATGGTCGATGGAGCCAGGAATCCGCAGAGGACAAAGGCGACCGCGAGCCCGGAGGCAAAGGTCCTGGAATAGGAGTCGCGAATAACCGTGGTGATGGCGGCGACGAGAATCAGGGTCAGCAGTCCGAAGACCAGGGGCACGAAATGCCGCGCCCTCGAGAGGTAGAGAAGCATCCCTCCAACGAACATGCTGCCGAGGTAGCCCGCGGTAACGATCAGGGCCTCGCTGCCGCCCTCAGTTTCGCAGGCGCCGCCCTCATCCGCGGTGATCAGGATCGAGATGATTTTCCCGCCTGTAAAGAGAGCCATCATGCCGTGGCTGAGCTCATGGAAGAGGACAACCATGAGCTTGATGGGCTGTACCAGGGGGGAAGACCAGAGGTAGAAGACGAGGCAGGTCAATACCACCTGGAGGGCCAGGTGGCTGACAGAAAACGGGCCGTCCTTGCCGGCGCTCAGAGGGCGCGCGGGGGCCGTATTGCCATAGTTGGTGCTTTCGTAGGACATCTTCTGCTCGTTGCCTCGTTTCAGACCGCCCAATCCGTTTCAGACGCGCAAATTGGGCGAAGAAATATACAACGCACAGCGAGATGGGGCACGAGGCCGGCAACGGCAGTCGTAAGGCCCATTGATGAAAAGGTTTAAGGCTTTCTGGTAAGGGGGGTGCTCGAGAATTACAGGACCAGGGCAAACGTTACCGCTCCTTGGCCCGCCGCCGAGCGCCAGGTTTGATGGTCGCGCGCGGGGAGACCATGAAGAACGGCGGGCAAGGAAGTCGGCGGTTTCATGGCCGGCAAGCGCCCTGCCGCCGCTCTCCAGAACGCGGCGGTCGCGCCCAAGCTCCGTGCTGATTTATTCAACCGGGACACGCGAGCGGGGCCTGGAGGTGACCGTCCATGTGAAGGCGGCCTTCTACGTAACCACGCTCTCCCCGCCTGCCGATTTCACCGCTAAATCGGTGGGTGTTTATCGAACTGGATCGTCCTACAATATCCGAGGTAACAGCTTGCGGCGGGACGGTTCGCTGGATGTGCCGGGGTCAATCGAGATCGAGCTTGGCGCCACCAGCAACCTGTTTAAGAAGGGCCATCGAGTACGCCTGGAAGTCTCCGTCGGGAACCGCTCCCGCTTCGACCGCAAGCCAAACCCTGGCGATCTTGTGCAGACGGAGACGACGCCAGTCACCGCAACGCAAAGTATTCAGCACCGCCCCGGCCGGGTAGCTCGCCGGGGCTTGCCTGTTATCCGGGCTGAGAAAAACATTTTTTATCGCAATGAACGGGAGGGTTCCTTGAGTCAATTCACAAGGCGGCATCTGGCCTTGCTGGGGATGCTGGCAGCTCTGTTGCCAGCCGCGGCGTTCTGTCAGGAGAAACCGCGCGGCCTCGAGCTGGAGAAGATCGAGGGGGCAAGCCCCCGGAACATCATTTTCGTTCTAGCCGATGATCATCGCTACGATGCCATCGGCTTTCTTGATCACCCATTTCTGAAAACCCCCCACCTCGACTCGCTCGCTTCGGGTGGGGCCTATTTCCCCAGCGCCTTTGTGACCACCTCGCTCTGTTCACCGAGCAGGGCCTCCATCCTGACCGGTCTGTTCATGCACCATCATAACGTTGTGGACAATAATGATCTCGCGCCTCCGGGAACGATCTTCTTTCCCCAGTTTCTTCAGAGGGCCGGCTACGAGACGGCCTTTGTCGGCAAGTGGCATATGGGCGGCGGTAGCGATGCTCCTCGTCCGGGCTTTGACCACTGGGTGAGCTTCAGGGGCCAGGGCCACTATTACCCAGCCAAAAAATGGAAGACGATGCTGAATATCAACGGCAAGCGTGTTCCCCAGAAGGGTTATATAACCGACGAGCTGACCGACTACGCCCTCGAATGGCTCGAGGGCCGTTCGCTTAAGAAGCCGTTCTTTCTTTTCCTGTCGCACAAGGCCGTTCATGCCCGGTTTGAGCCCGCCAGGCGGCATGCGGAGCAGTACGCCGATGCCAAGATCCCTGATCCGCCAACCCAGGCTGATACTCCTGAGAACTACCGCGGCAAGCCCATGTGGGTCAAGAACCAGCGCAACAGCTGGCATGGCGTAGACTTTCCTTATCACAGCGACCTGGACGTCAAGGAGTACTACCGCAATTATTGCCGGACCCTTTCGGCGGTCGATGATAGCGTGGGCCGGCTGCTCGGCTGGCTGCGCGAAAAGAAGCTCGAGCAGAAGGCGCTGTTGCTCTACATGGGCGACAATGGCTTTCTCTTCGGCGAGCACGGTCTGATCGACAAACGCAACGCTTACGAGGAGTCCATGCGGATTCCGATGCTGGCGCATTGCCCGGAGCTTTTTCCGGGCGGAACGGTGGTGAAGGGGGTCGTTGCCAACATCGACATTGCCGCGACCTTCCTGGCGGCGGCTGGGCTGAAGACGCCCTCCTATATGGACGGCACCAGCTTTCTCGACCTGGCCTCCGGCAAACAGCCTCTCTCTCAGTGGCGCCAATACCTGCTCTATGAATATTACTGGGAATGGAACTTTCCTCACACCCCAACGGTGTTCGCCCTCCGCGGCAATCGTTTCAAGCTGATCGTCTATCACGGCATCTGGGACACCGATGAGCTCTACGATCTGAGCGCAGACCCCCTTGAACAGGACAACCTGATCCACGTTCGGGAACATGCGGCTACCGCGGCGAAGATGCGCAAGGCGCTGTACGATCGCCTCGAGAAGAGCGGCGGCATGAGCGTCCCCTTCGGCTTCAAGCGCAGCGCTGGCGCCAACCTGCGCCGCCGGGCCGGCTCAAAGGCCGCGCCTTTTCCGTCTGGAGTCTTGCGGGAGAAAAACGGGAAGAATTAATCGGTAGCCTGTTCGCCGCAGGTGGATCCCAGCTTGCAGCCGGACGCGCAGGTCTGCAGCTGGTGTTCTGCGCAGGGGCAGCGATAGGAGGTCTCGACCCCCAGCATTTCGCACATCAGCATCACGGGGAGGCCGACGATGTTCAGATAGCAGCCCCGGATCGAGGCGACCAGATCGTGTCCCCGGGCCTGGATTCCGTAGGCGCCGGCCTTATCGAGGGGGTCGCCCGTCCGCACGTAGGCCTCGATAGCATCGTCGGTGAGCTGCCTGAAGACGACGTGGCTGATCTCCACGGCGACCCGTGTCGGGGCACCTTCCCGGGCGATGGCGATGGCGCTGGCTACCCGGTGGGCTGATCCCGAGAGCGTCCGTAGCATCTTTCGCGCCTCACCTTCATCTTTCGGCTTGCCGAGAGATCTTTCCTGTCCCCCCCTGACGATCACCACGATCGTGTCGCAGCCGACGACCACATGGTCAGCTTCAGTGTCGCATTGGGAGAGGACCCACTCAGCCTTGAGCCGCGCGCGCTCCTGGCACACGGAGTAGGCCGCGCCATTAACGGTTGATTCATCGACACCGTCAGGCGAGCGCGCCTCGTAAGGGAGGTCCAATTGATCGAGCAGTTCGCGTCGTCGCGGCGAGCTGGATGCGAGTATGAGGTTCATGGGCGGCAATCTGGCTCGGAGCGCCAGGCGCTGTCAGCCGAGCAAGGATGTGGCAGCTTCGGCCCAGTGAGCATCACGTCGCGGAAAGCAATAGTCCGGATGGTTGGAGAGGATGGCCCTTGCCTCCTCCCGCGCCTCGGGCGTCTTGAGCATCTTGTGGCTCGCCTTGATTTCTTCCAGGCGCTCCTCCCCCATCGGGCGGTGGCGAGGAGAGAACGCTTCGGGGGCATGGGCCTTGGAGAGCAGCTTGTAGGCCTCGGAGACCTCGTCGTCGGTTGCGTTCAGGTTCACTCCGAGAAGGGCGAAATAATTAGTGTGGGGCTCTTTATCAGAGCCCTTGAGAGACAAGGGCAGCGGGTTGGAAAGGTAGACCCTGTAGCTGTAGAGGCTCACAACGGGGGTAACGGCCCGCTTGCAGGCCGAGATTGCGCGGAGGAAAAATGCCCTGACGGAGGCTTTTTTCGCATCGAGCAGCACATTTACCAGCTCGGAGCAATAGCAACCAAGAACCACCTCTTTGATCTTATCGTTGGCCCCCTCTAGAAGAAAGGCGTCTAGCTCGGCAGGCTCCTTTTCTTCAAGGGCCCCGATAAGGTTCGAGGAATCGGGTTTCTCAGATATTTCAGCTGTTTTTTTTCTGGCCATGCGGAATCCATTCAAGGCTTATGGATGCGATCATGGGTCCATTATCATCATGGATCGCATGGAGTACAGTGAATGTGTAGCTTCCACGCTGGGCATTGACAGAAGTGGCCGTATAATAATTATTTATGTAATTGTCGTAATGCGTCCGGTTGTTGCTTTTCAGCCTGCGTGCCCAGAAAATCAAGAGTTTCAGCCTGAATTCCTTCGGTTGGTTTGATTCATGAGAAAGCTTATTGTTTTCGTGAGCGTTGGTGTGGCCGGGCTCGTTTTATGTACGACCAGCCTGGATGGCCAGGCCATAGGGATTGCGCCCGCTCCAGGTTCGCGTCCCGGACCTGTGTCTTACCAGGGGCTGGTTCCGGGCGTAACGCCGGTTGCCGAATTGATCAGGCGTCTCGGCCAGCCGGCTTACGAGGGCGGCTGGTATGACTGGAAGATGCTTTATAAGGCGAAGGCCGGCCAATTCGATGCCTTTCATCTCTTCGGCGGCCGGAAAGAGGGGAAGCTCGGCACCATCGAGGCCGCAACGGTTCCCGGGGGATATGAGAGCGCCGACAGGATTCGCCAGCGCCTGGGTCGGCCGGAGTTTGAGCTGATTCTTCCGGGCGGGCAACGTCTTCTTGATTACAGTCGACTGGGCGTTCGCTTCACCCTTTCTCCGCGTTCGCAGACCATTGGCGCGGCCTATTTCCCTCACGGCTATCGTCGAGTTCCACCGGGCTATCGCGGGCATCTCGATCTTAGCCATTTACGCCAGGGCCCCCAGCCGCCGCCCTCCACCCCGCCGGACCCCAACCTGCTCGCGGGCGCTTTTGAGCTCGACATCAGCCCCGTGGAGGCTGGTTGGTTGAAGGGAAAGTACAAAATTCACGATCCACTGAAGGCCCGCTGTGTGGTGATCGCCCGTGGCGGGCTCAAGCTCGCGATCGTCGGTGCGGACCTCTTTGGCCTGCTCAAGAGCGAGGTCGATCCGATCGAGGCGCGGCTCAGAAAACTGGGCATCTCTCACTTGCTGCTGGCGATGTCTCACAATCATGCGGACCCTGACACTATCGGAATCTATGGCTTCTACCCGAAGGAATACGTCGGCTATCTGCAGGCGCGCATCGTCAAGGGGGTTTCCGCCGCCCTCGCCCGGCTCGCCCCGGTAAAGACGTTGTTGGTCGGCTCCGATGAGCTCTCGCTCGCGGGCGCCCGGGTCAGCGGCCTGTTCCGCAACGCCCGGAATCCCGGGCTCGTTGATCCCCAGATAGCGACTATCCAGGCGCGAGGGGCGAATGGCCGGCCGCTTGTAACGCTGGTTCATTTTGCCTGCCACGTGGAGGGCCTTGAAAAAGGCCCGAAGGAGATCAGCGCCGATTTCCCCGGCTATCTTTGCGACGAACTCGCCCGGCGAAGCGGCGCCCCTGTGATTTACCTTAACGGGGCGATAGGCGGGATGGTCTCCGGAGATACGATTGAGCGGACTCATGGGCAGGCACGCAAGGCGGGGCTGCGCCTCGCGGATGAGGTTTCAAGGATCCTCGCCTTGGCCGTTCCCAGCGCCACGGCGGAGCTTGGCTTGCGAAGGTCCCGCATCGAGATCCCGGTGACGAATCCCCGCCTCCTGCTGTTCGAGAAGCTCCACCCGGATCGCCGGGTGTTTGATCGCGGGCGGGCGGTCTCAGAGCTCTTTCATGTTCGGCTCGGAGATGCCGAGTTGCTTACGGTTCCAGGGGAGCTGCTGCCGGAGCTGTCTTTCGAGCTGCTCGAAAAGATGGAGGGCTACCCCCGGATGATCGTCGGGCTCTGTAATGACGAGCTGGGCTACATCATTCCGGCCGAAGATTTTCGCAAGGGAGCCTATGAGGAGTCGATGTCGGTAGGGCCGGCGGCCGGCCCGGTGCTGCTGCGCCGGGCCCTGGAGCTGCTCGGGCGAGAAGGCCTCTGAGGCGCCCTTTTTACTTAATGGGTTCCCTGGAGGGGTTTATCATGGAGTTTTGGGTCCTTGGCTATTTTCGTGAATGAGCCTCAACTGGAGCACTTGATGTCTAGAGCCTGGCGAATGTTGTATCTTGCGGCGCTGCTGGTCTGTTTCTGCTTGCCGGTCGCGGGGAATGATTTTGTTCGCGGTGATTCCAACGGAGATGGCGAGGTCAATATCTCCGATGCGCAGTATTCTCTGAGATGGCTCTTTCTCGCGGGCAGGGAGCCGGACTGTCTTGCGGCCGCTGATACCAACGACGATGAGTCGGTTGATATTTCTGATCCGATCCGTGTGCTTGAATACCTCTTTCTGGGCGGCCCGCCTCCCGCCCCCCCGTTTCCCGCGCTGGGGCCGGATCCGACCCCTGGGCTGGCCTGTGGCCCACCGATCGCTCTCGAGCTGACCTGTGTCGTGCGCGGACCGATCGTTCAGCTGTTCTGGGAGCTGGAGGGAGAGGCTGAGAGCATCGATGTTTACAGGGATGGCAGACGCCTGGCCGAGCTGGGCGCCGAAGCTCGGGAGTACAGTGACGCGCCGCTTGCAGGCGTGTCCCACGAATACCGGGTTGCGGCTCTGCTCGGCGGCGAGACGGCTGCCGAGGCTGCCTGCGAGGTGACGGGCGTGTCCCGGAACGAAGCGCCCACCCTCTCCATTGTCTCTCCCCCCCAGGGGCAGATCATTCCCGGCCGCAGCTTTAACCTTCGCCTGCGCGTTGACGATGACACGGGTGTGAGCCGGGTGGTTGTCGACGGAGAGGATGTCGAGCTGCCGGTTCCCCTGCCCCTGCCTGCGACCTTGCGAGTCAATCTCAGAAGCGGCGAGCCAGGTCCGCAGCTTCTTCGCATTGAGGTGGTCGACGAGGCCGGCCGAACGGCCTTCGGAGAGCTAGCTGTCGGCTTCAATCCGATTCTCGAAAGAGGCGCGGCAACCGAGGCGCTTACGCTCGACATCTCCGGGGACAGCGGCTATGACGAGCTGGAGGTGATTGTCGCGCCCTTCCTGGACGGCATCCCTGAGCTCTTGAACGAGTCGGTACGCGGGGTGCGGCTCTTCAACGGAAATATTCTCGGCGTTCCCGTAGAGGTCGATGGAGACAGGGTGGAGATCGATGGCCCGATCAATTTCGATCTTTTCCCCTCTGATCTTGCCGGAGGCCGGGTTGGGCTCCGGGTGCGGCTCGAGCGGCTACGTTTCTTCGGAGATGGAGAGAGCGATTTCGGTTTTCTCGGGACCGACGAGTGGGATGCGATCTGGACGGGCAACAACATTGACATCATCGGCACCTTCGCTTTTCAGCCCAGTGTCGATGGCGAGCGGCTCGAGATTGTCTCCGACGGCTTTACGGTTGAGATCGGCAGCTCAGATTTCTCCGTCAGCGGTTTCCTGGACCCGATCGGCATTTTTGACGCCCTGGTGAACGCTCTCAGCGGCCTCTTCTCGGGCCAGGTCGAAGACGCTGTTCGCGATGCTGTTCAGGGCGCGGCCGATGGAGAGATTGTGCCGATACTGGCGGAAGCCTTCAGCAATCTGAACCTTGATCTCGCCATCGATCCTGTTTCGCTCGAGACGCGTTTCAACGATGTCGTCGAGGGCCTCGGAGGCTTGTCTTTCCTCTTTGATGGCGGCTGGGCTAGCTCCGCCCCCCCCATGCCGACTTATCCGGCTTACCCCGGCTCAGTGCTTGGGCGAGCCCCCTTTCCGGGCTTCCCGCTTGGCGTTGAAGCCCAGCATCCGGTCGATGCGACCATCTCCCTTTCTACCGACACGCTCAACCAGGCTCTGGCCGAGATCGTCGCGGCCGGAGGCCTGGGGACGACGCTCACTCTTGACGACATCGAAAGCCCGCTGCCTCTCAACGTGAGCACCCTGGCGTTGGGTCTGGAGCCCCGGTTTACGAGCCTTCCGGGGGTGGATGCGGAGGACCCTCTCGTGATCGCCGTGTCGATGCGCCATCCGCCGACGATCGTGCCGGGTGAGGGCCCCCTCGATTCGTCCATCCTCGGCGTCGGGGATGAGTGGAGCTGGTTGCCGGGGGACAGCGAGCCCCCGCAAAGGTGGAACACCCGTGCCTTTGATGATAGCGGTTGGTCGCGGGCAGCCGCGGGGTTCGGTTATTCATCAAATCCGGATGAGACCAGCCGAGTTCGTACCCGGCCGGAGGGTCTGGCAGATGGAGCCTACACGTCTCTATATCTGCGGGCAGCCTTCGACCTGGATGGCCGGGACGAAATAGAGAGCCTCAGCTTGCGGGTTCTTTTTGACGATGCCTTCGTCGCCTATCTGAATGGAGTAGAGATCGCCAGGAGCAACATTGGCGAGGAGGGAACCCCCCCGAGTTTCGATGAGCTTGCCGACAGCGTCGGGGAGCCGGACACCCTGGAGATTGACCTGCTCCAGTGGCAGGGCCTCCTGCGCTCCGAGGGTAACGTTCTGGCGATTCAGGGTCACAATGCGAGCCGTACCAGCTCTGATTTTATTCTCGTGCCGGAGGTTCTTCGTTCACTTCCCGGCCCCGCGGGGATCGTTAGCGCGATTCCTGCGGAGCTGCAGGTGGCCGGCCTCGAGATCGCCTTCCTGGCGGATGCCGATGGAGATGGGGTCGGGGAAAGCGATGCCGATGGCGAGGCTGACGAGGTGAGCCTTATCTCCTACTCGCTTTCTTTTTCCCTTGAGACCATGCTGGCCCTGGTGCGGCCTCCTGAGGGCGCTCCCACCCTGGTCTTCAATGTGGACACATCCGACCTGAACAAGGATGGGTTTCCCGATGCCATCATCGGAGGGATCACGGGCCTGGACATACAGGTGGCCGGCGAGACCTTCGACATCCCGGATGAGAACCTGCTGAAGTTCGCCCAGCTGGCCATCGGCCTTTTCGGCCCTTCTCTCGGGGGCATCATCGACACGCTCGAGCTCCCCTCGGTTCCGCTGCCTGAGCTGGCCTTTGACCTGGATGCCGATGGAGAGGCGGATGTGCGCCTGGAAATCCGCGATGCGACCTTCGCCCCAGTTGACACCACATCCGATGGCGTGGCGGACTGGATCTGCATTCTCGCAGACCTGCAATCTGCGCCGCAATAGCCCGCTTTTTCGGGTTACAGCCGCCTGCGAAGAGGCCGCGGGGCTTCGCTGCCAAGGAGAGTGATCGCGCGCTCCAGGATCGGATCGCGTCCGGCCAGGTACGGCAGCTGAAACTCGACGAAGATGTCGGGCTTGACTCCCCGGCCTTCGAGGTCGATGCCATCGGTGAGGCGCTCGATCTGTATCCGGGCGTTTACCGGGAGCATGACCCGCAGCTGGCTGCCGAAGGTTACGTATCCCGCCGCGCGAACCGCTCCGGCGGTGGTGTCGCCAACCAACGTGATCTTTGCCCCGCCCTTCAGCATGTAGGCGAGAACCTCCTTCGCGCTTCGTGCCAGGTTGTCCACCAGAACCGCAGTCGGCCGGCCATCGGCCTCGACCCGCTTGGCGATGGCCTTGAGAACCCGGACCTGCCCCCCCCTCCCCCTGAGGTCCAGGACCAGGGTTCGGGCGGAACGGAGCTTCTTGGCCAGGGCCTCCTCGAAGATCGATACGGTCTCGGGCGAGAGCAGGTTCCAGAGGTGGATATAACCGACCCCCGGCGCGGTCGGGCCGAGCATGCGAACGCTGCCTCGGGTGGAGTCAAGGGCGGTAGAGGCCCGGTCGGCAGTGGCTTCGAGGTCGCGGGCGGCTTCGCCCGCTCTTCTGCGGTAGCCAAGACGGACACGTTCCCCGCTGTCGACCTGGATGGTGTACATCGAATGCCGTGCCTCATAACCGGCCAGCGTTTTGCGAGGCGAATCGGAGAACGGGATTCCATTGACAGCCAGGAGCTCGTCCCCGATGTGAATGCCGGCCTCGCGCGCGGCTCCGCCAAACATCAGCTCCCGTACGAAGAAACGTTCTCCATCGAGGGCTACCAGCTTTTGTACGGTCAGGCCCAGGTGAAAGGCGGGCTTTCCATTCGGCCCCTTGCCGAGCATGCTCGCGTAGCTCCAGGGTGGAACAATCGCCGTGTGAGAAACGCCAAAGCGGCCGATGATCTCGTTGAGAGCTTCGTAGGCGGCCTGCGTTGAGGGACTGCGCCGCACCGCTTGAACCAACTCACCCTCGATTTTTTCCA
>DODI01000106.1:0-7826 GCA_003509045.1 Planctomycetota bacterium
TTTCTCCGTTAACCAGCACGGGGGCGCATGATTTCGACAGCCGATCGATGACCTGGAGTATCTCGATTATTCTCGGGCTCCCGCCAATGATCGCTGAGTAGTCGCCCACGAGTCCTTTGCGCCGGGTCTTCGTTCTCGCCCTGGCGGGAGGGGCCGGTGTTTTTTCGCCGCTCTCTTTCTGGCGGCACAGTTCACGCCAGAGAGATTCGTTTTCTTCGCTGGCCTTAGCCAGGTCCTGCCCGGCGGCCATCGCCCGGCAGTAGACGAGCGCGGCGGCGAGGTTGCGCTCTTCGAGGTTCAGCTCTTTGAAGCGGTTCTCCACCAGGATGACGCCCCGGACTGAGTCTCTGGAGACCGCGGGCAGGGCGAGCCGCGAGCCGCATCGGTTGTCGGTTTCCTCGTAACAGGGGAGGCCTTCGCGGGCGGCCTTCAGCAGGAAGGTTTCGGAAACCTTGCTCGCGGGATCGCTGATGGAGTCTCCATCAAGATCTCGGGAGGCTGCGCAGTTGCCAAGTTCCACACTCTCTTCCCCGGTCTGGTTTTCACAGGGGAATAGAAAGGCGCGCTCGGCTCCGAAAATCCTGATAAGCTCACCGAGAACCGATTGGTGGTATTCCTGCGGACTCTTTCCGCCCAGGCAGGATGTCGCTTCCAGGGCATGGCGAAAGAAGCCGCTGCCTGGAAGGCTGGCTTGTGAATGGCTCCAGAGCTCTTTCAGAAGAGTCCTTGCCGATTTCTCGACCGTTTCGTTAACCATCGTCCTGAAACTCCCGCACTATAAATGACCCGAAGGAGTATAACATCGGGCCCGAAAACCGTCTCAGGAGGGTGATTTACGGCATTTGGGAGCAGATAATCGGAACTTGGCCGAGTGCGAGGGGGACTCTTTGACTTCGCCCCTGCCATGCACTAAGCTTCCGCGATGCCTGTTGTGGGCGTTTAGAAGCCCGAATTGCCCTATTTTTCGAGAGTTTGCATTTTTATGGAACGTACCCTTATTCTTGTAAAAGTGGATGGCGTCCAGAGACGCCTGGTAGGTGAAATCCTCGGTCGTTTCGAGGCGAAGGGTCTCAAGCTCGTGGGGCTCAAGTTTCGCCAGTTTCCACGCGAGGTCATCGAGGAGCATTACGGAGAGCATCGGGACAAGCCGTTCTTCCCCGATGTTGTCGGCTTTATGACCAGCGGTCCGGTGTGCGCGCTGGCGCTCGAGGGGCCGGAGGCCATCTCCGTCTGCCGCAAGCTGATCGGTCAGACCCAGTCGAGGGAGGCCGACCCGGGAACGATTCGGGGAGACCTCGGCATCTCCAGGCAGTTCAACCTGGTTCATGGCTCGGATTCCGCGGAGTCCGCGGAGCGTGAACTCGCTCTCTGGTTCAGCGGCGAGGAGCTCGTCGACTACAGCCTCTGCGATGAGGCCTGGCTGGGAGACTGAATTTTCGCATTAAGGTGAGTCCATGACTCAGCTGCCGTCATGATTTTCGGCGCATCGGAATTGGGAGCGGTGCTTGATGAGTGTCGCGAGGCGCTGGCCGGCGCGCGCCTGAAGAATATCTACGACGAGGGAGGCAGGGGCTGGATCTTCAGGCTCTACGCCCGGGGTGAGAACAGGTTTCTTCATCTCAGCGCTCAGCCCCGTTTCGCCAGGCTTCACCTGAAGCAGGAGCGAGAAAGCTCGCCGGCATCTCCCGGCGACTTCTGCCGGGCTCTGCGCTCGCGCCTGGCAGGGGCTGTGCTGGAAGATCTCCGCCAGGTGGGGGGGGATCGGATCGCCGAACTGGTCTTCGACACGGCTGCCGGCCGCCAGTACCTGGTCCATGAGATGTTCGGCGCGCGGCCGGAAATCCTCCTGCTAGATGAGGGGCGCAGAGTCAGCTGCGCTCTCTCGGATGTCTCAGGCGTCTCGGCGCGTCATGACCGGGGCGAGGCCTATGAGTATCCGCCGCCTCCCCAGGCTCCCGGTTCCAGGGGACCCGATTGGCTCACAGAGTCGCGGGGAGAGGGGGAGTTTCCTCTCAATTTTCGGGTGGCGCAGAAGCTCGCCGCATTGGAGGCAGAGACTATGCTGCTCGAAAAAAAGAAGAAGCTCTCCGGCACCCTGGCACGGGAGCGGAAGCGACTGAGGAAAATCCTGGGGAAGCTCGGAGAAGAGCTCGGGGCGCTGGATGGTTTTGAACGCCAGCGTGAGCTCGGTGAACTCCTCAAGGGCTCCTATGGCAGTCTGCGTCGTGGACTGAAAGAGGTCGAGCTGGTCGACTATTTCTCCGATGGGCAGGAGCCGGTTCGAATAGAACTCGATGCCAGGCTTGGACCCGAAGCGAACATCGAGCTCTACTTCAAACGCTATCGCAAGGCCCGGCGAGCCGGCCCCTCGATAGAAAAACGCAAGGGCGAGGTCGAGGGGAAGCTCGAGAGTCTGTCGCAGCTGGCGGCGCAGGTCGATGAGGCCGCTGATGATGACACCCTCGAGAGCTTGTCAGGGGAGGCTCAGCTGCACCTCCGTTCCAGGAAACGCTCGCGCGGGCGCCGCAGGGAAAATGCGCCCTCTGGGCCGAGAAGCTTTGTTTCTTCAGAGGGTTTTACGATCCTCGTGGGGCGTAATGCGCGTGAAAACGATGAACTGAGTCTGCGCATGGCGAGGGGGAACGATATTTTTCTTCATGCCAGCGGACGGCCGGGGGCGCATGTGATCATTCGCACCGTGGCAGGCAAGACGATTCCAAGGGACACCCTGCTCGAGGCGGCTCAGCTGGCTCTCTACTACAGCCTCACTCGTCGATCGAGCGCAGTTTTTGTCGAGGGAGCCTCGGCTGATGTGGACTATGCGCCGGCTAAGCTGCTTTCGAAGCCGAAGAGGGCTCCTCCGGGTCTCGTACTGCTCAGGAGCCACAAAACGTTGAGAGTTCGCCTGGATAAGGAAATTTTCGATCGGATCGAGGGAAGCCGCTAATTTGACCCTGTGGCAGTCTCGTGTTAGGTTCTCAGCAGTGAAGCGGAGAAGAGAAAACGCTTCGAGCCCGGGGCTGGTGTCTTGAGAGACGAAATGATCTTCAGTTACCGTCAATCGGTCAGGGATGCTTGAGCAGGGCGCAGTTGTTCACGAAGATGTTCAGAAAGAAAATCGAAGCATGAAAAGTATGAGCTTCTTTCCGTCTCGGTCGAGCCTTTGTCTTTTGGCCTGCGGTCTATTCGCCTGTCCGGCCCTTTTGATTAGCGGGTGCGGGTCGACAGGTAAGAGCAATCTTACTTCCGTAGAGATCGCCCAGAAGGCCAAGATTCTGCACGAGGAGGCGGTAGCTTGCTACCAGCGCTTCTACGCTTCCCAGACCGATGCGGATAAGGGAATCGACATCGAGGCCTTGACTTGTTACGTCGATCGACGCAAGAGCCGCGCGGCGCTCTTTCCCAACGCCATCGATTGTCCCAGCTGTTACTTCCACTATGGCGAGGCGTTGCGCATGCTTGGGGTCTATTACAGAACCCTGGGACTGAAGCAGGCCGAGAAGGCGAAGAATGCAACTGGCGAGAAGAAGACGGCGCTGGAGTCTCACAGCGCGGCTAACAGGGCAAAGTCCGACCTCAATTTCAAAATGTGCCTGCAGCAGTTCAACATCCACTTCAGCACCGGCCAGACCAACCCTAATGCCTATTGGAGCGCCTTTGAGGCGGCCTACCTGCTCAAGCAATACAGCTTTGCCCTCCAGTTTCTCAAGGGTTACGAGCTCAATAATGCTCTTAACTCTTCGGAGAAGACAAAGCTCGAAAAATGGCGCCAGCGTACCACTCTGGCCCAGAAGAAAAAGCTCCGTGACGAGGTTCGCAAAGAACTCGAAAACAAGTAACGCTGGGCTTTGCAGTAGATCTTTCCTGGAGAGGTATCTCTGTTGCTGCCGGGGACATCCTGGGGGCAGATGGCCGGTCTGAGCGATGGGGAGGCTTCGGTTCCTCCAGCAACCCGCTAGCTTAAATTTCGATCAAATTTGAGTAAAATCGACCCAAAAGCTGCCAAATTGACATTTTTCGGTGTAGATGAGTCTCTCTGTAGGTATGATCTCTGGGTTATTGATCGTTCCCGGAGACTGAAATATGCCAGAAAGACAGGAAGTGAGCATTTCGAGCTCCCAGAAGGACTGGGGAGTAGATGTCGCCGCAATGGCAGGGAGCCTGGTCCATGAGATCAAGAATCCCCTCTCTACGATCAATCTGAGTGCTCAATTGCTGCAGGAGGAGTGGAAGGATGCCAGCACTCCGAAGGAGCAGAGAGCTCTCAGGCGCCTTGAGGTCATGTCGTCGGAGGTTCAGCGAGTCGAGCGCATCATCGATACCTTTCTGCGCTTTACCGAGCGGCACAAGCTGGCGCTGGAGGTCAAGAGCCTCAATGAGATGCTGGAGGACATTGCCGAATTCATGACCGCCAAGGCCGAGCGTTCAGGCGTGCAGATTCGCCTGGGTCTCTCTTCCAGCCTGGAGGCTTTCTCTTTCGACGTCGATCTGGTTCGGCAGGTATTCCATAACCTTGTTCAGAATGCCTGCCAGGCGATGAGTCCGGAGGGTGGAGAGCTGATTCTCAAGACCGATCGAGTTGAGAGGGATGGCATCGAATACGCGGTGGGGGCGGTGACCGATACCGGACCTGGAATCGAAGGAGACAAGCTGGAGCGAGTCTTTGAGCTCTATTACTCCACCCGGGCTGGCGGTACCGGTTTCGGGTTGGCGATTTCCAGGCGGATCATCGAGGAGCACGGCGGGTTCATTGAGGTGCAGAGCGCCAAGGGGAAGGGGAGCCAGTTCTCCGTTTACCTTCCCATCGAGAGGAATGAAACATGAGCGTTGATACAACAACGGAAGAACTGCAGACCGATTCAGATGAGGCTGCCAGTGAAGATGCCGATCGCGGCCGGGGGCTCATCTTAATCGTCGACGATGATCGAAACCATGCCGAGGGGTCGCGCGACGTTCTCGAGATGGTGGGCTTTCGCTGCGATGTCGCCACCAGCGGTGCAGAGGGGATCTCCATGCTCTCCCAGCGGCAGTATGATCTCGTGCTTACGGACCTGGTCATGGATGACATCGATGGGATGGAGATCATCCGCCAGGCCCAGCAGATCAATCCATTTGTGGCGGTGGTGGTCTTTACCGGTCATGCGACCATCGAGACGGCGGTCGAGGCTCTCAAGCGCGGCGCGGTGGATTATCTCGTCAAGCCGCTGAATATCGAGGGTTTGCGGGTTCGCGTAGAGCGGGCGCTCGAGCACCAGGAGCTTGTCAGGGTGAATCGCGAGCTCGAGGAGAGGCTCGACAAGCGCTTCGGATTCGAGAAAATCATCGGCAATAGCGAGCCGATGCGCAAGGTCATCGAGCTGTGCAAGCAGATCGCAGAGACGGATGTTTCCGTCCTGATCACCGGGGAAAACGGAACGGGCAAGGAGCTCATAGCCCAGGCTCTGCACGAGAACAGCCTGCGCAAGGGTCGTCCCCTGGTGCCGCTCAATTGCGCCGCGCTCTCCCCCCAGTTGGTCGAGAGCGAGCTCTTCGGTCATGAGAAGGGCGCCTTCACCGGGGCTAATTTTCAGAAGAAGGGTCGCTTCGAGTTCTCCGACCGGGGCACCCTGTTCCTCGATGAGGTCGGAGATATCCCGATGGAGACCCAGGTGAAGCTGCTCAGGGTCCTCGAGGACGGGGAGATCACGCGGGTTGGTTCCAACAAGGCGATCAAGGTCGATGTGCGCCTGATCTCGGCCACCAACCGTGAGATCGAAACCCTGATCGAGGACGGCACGTTTCGCGAGGATCTCTACTACCGCCTCAAGGTGGTTACCGTTCACCTGCCGCCGCTTCGCGAGCGCCGCCAGGACATTCCGCTCCTCCTGAACCACTTCATCGGGCAGTTCTCACGCGCCTACAAAAAGCCGGTGCGTGAAATCGAGCGCGAGGCTGTCAACATCCTCAGCTCTTACGGCTGGCCCGGCAATGTGAGGGAGCTGAAGCACGTTGTGGAGAACATGGTGGTGGTCTCGGGCGGACCGGTGTTGACGGTTGAGAACCTTCCCGAGAGCATTCACCAGGGCCAGCACAAGTTACCCACCGAGGTCCAGTCCCTTGTCGGCGTGCCCCTCAAGGAGGTCGAGAAGATTCTCATCGAGCAGACGCTCGAGCAGGTTGGAGGTAATCGCCAGGAGGCGGCGAGGATGCTCGGCATCGGAGAGCGAACGATGTATCGCAAGCTCAAGGAGTACGGGTTGAGCTGAGCCCAGCTCCCATTACTGCCAGCGTGACAAGGCAGGAGCGGTTAATGCCTGCCATTTTGGCAGGATTGAGAGCGTGTCAATCTGGGGAAAGCAGTTTTTTATTGTCATAAGCTATTTAATAACAACAACTAAAAGTTAACCCTCTGGCGGTTGGGAACGCTATTTGCATTTCTTTCAGGTCAGAAGAGTTCCTGTGTTCTTCCTTTGCTGGGGTTTGGAAAAACCCGGCATTCGAGAGCGCGGGCAAAACAAGTTCATTAAACGAAAACAGAAATAACAGAGTCTTGGACTCAGGGGGCTTCAATGTCCAAAATCATCGGAATCGATCTTGGAACCACGAATTCGGTCGTGGCAGTAATGGAAGGCGAAGAACCGGCCGTCATCGCCAACGCGGATGGAAACAGGGTCACTCCCAGCGTCGTGGCCTTTACCGACAAGGGCCGCCTGGTCGGCATGCCGGCCAAGCGCCAGGCCGTCACCAACCCCAACCGTACGATTTTCTCTATCAAGCGCTTCATGGGGCGGCGTCATGCCGAGGTCTCCAGCGAAGAAAAAATGGTTCCCTACCCGATCAGTGGGGGGGATGATGAGCTGGTCAAGGTGGAGATCGACGGTAAGAGCTACACACCGCCTGAGATCTCAGCCATCGTGCTGCAGAATCTCAAGGAAACTGCCGAGAGCTATCTTGGCGAGAAGGTCGAGAAGGCCGTCATCACGGTGCCGGCGTATTTCAACGATTCTCAGCGCCAGGCGACCAAGGATGCCGGCAAGATCGCCGGGCTGGAGGTTGAGCGGATCATCAACGAGCCGACCGCCGCGGCGCTGGCGTATGGGCTCAAGGGCAAGAAGTCGGGTGAGAGGGTCGCCGTTTTCGATCTCGGTGGAGGTACCTTCGATGTCTCGATTCTCGAGGTGGACGAGGGTTTCTTCAAGGTGCTTTCGACCAATGGCGATACTCATCTCGGAGGAGATGATTTTGACCAGGTTCTGATCGATTACATCGCCGATGAATTTCAGAAGGACCAGGGGATCAATCTGCGCGGTGACGACATGGCCCTCCAGCGTCTCAAGGAGGCGGCGGAGAAGGCCAAGTGCGAGCTCTCCACCAATCCCGCCACCGATGTTAACCTTCCCTTTATCACGGCAGACCAGAGCGGGCCGAAGCATCTTCAGATGGAGATTACCCAGGCGACCTTCGAGCAGCTCATCGAGTCCCTGATCGATCGCCTGCGTAAGCCCTGCACCAAGGCTCTCGAGGATGCGGGCTTCACCCCTGACCAGGTCGATGAGATTGTCCTGGTGGGAGGCTCGACCCGTATTCCTTCCGTTCAGAAGGTCGTCGAGGAGATTTTTCAGAAAGACGCCAACCGCTCGGTAAATCCCGACGAGGTCGTCGCTCTTGGAGCGGCTATCCAGGGTGGAATCCTGCAGGGAGACGAGAATCTCAAGGACGTTCTCCTGCTCGACGTCACCCCGCTGTCGCTAGGGATCGAGACCCTCGGAGGGGTCATGTCGAAGCTCATCGAGCGCAATTCGACCATCCCGACGACCAAGAAAGAGGTCTACTCGACTGCCGCGGAC
>DODI01000435.1:0-7734 GCA_003509045.1 Planctomycetota bacterium
TGCCTGCTGGCCCGGCGACTGGTCGAAGCGGAAGTCCCTTTCATTACGGTCTTCTGGAAAGAGAACAAGTCGAAGTTCGCGAAGAAATGCAATAGCGCCGGTGGCTGGGACACGCACGGCAACAACTTCGTCTGCCTCGAAAAATACCTGCTGCCACGATTCGATCGCCCCTTCTCGGCCCTGATCGAAGATCTCGACGATCGAGGACTACTCGATCAGACACTGCTGATGGTCAACAGCGAGATGGGCCGAAAGCCGAAGATCGGCGACCCTCGCAGTGGTGGTGAAAAGGGACAGGGACGTGACCACTGGACCCATGCCATGTCGGTGCTGATGGCGGGCGGGGGGATTCGGGGGGGCCAGGCTTACGGCACCTCGGACCGGCATGCCGCCTACCCGGCCGATCTCCCGGTGGCCCCGGAAGACATTGCCAAGACGGTCTACCATGCCATGGGAATCGATGACCTGACGGCCGTCGACAAGGGGGGACGCCCCTACAACCTGATGGAAGAGGGCCGGCCGCTTACCGAGCTCTTCTAGCGGCCTGGCAGCCAACCAAAGGATCTTCTCCAGGGTCTTCCAACCCTGCCCGCTGCCACCGCGATAGGATAAAGTAAAGGTTCTCCTTTCTTGTCCTCCCGGTTCATATAGTCAGGCAGAAGATCATGAAGTTCCATCACGTCGCCGCGATTTCGTTGCTGGCAGCCCTGCTTTCTCCTTCTCTGCTCACGGCCCAGACTGCCCAGCAGGAGGCTGCAGCCATTTACGAACTGAGTGGCGTGAAGGGGGGCTTCGTGGTCCACCTCGGCTGTGGCGATGGCACGCTGACCACCGCCCTTCGCAGCGGTGAACAATTCCAGGTCCATGGCCTGGCCCTGTCCGAGGACCAGCTCGAGGCGGCTCGCAGCTCAATCAAGGAGCAGGGAGTTTACGGACCGGTCGCGGTCGATATGCTCCACAGCACGCGGCTGCCCTATATCGACAACCTGGTCAACCTGCTGGTCATCGACGGGGCAAGCGATGTACCGCAGGAGGAGATCCTTCGGGTACTGACACCGAACGGTGTCGCCCTGACAAGGGCTGGAGAGAGCTGGAAGAAGCAGGTCAAGCCGCGGCCGGACAACATTGATGACTGGACGCACTTCCTGCATGACGCCAGCGGCAACTCGGTCGCCCACGACGACGTGGTGGGACCACCTCGTCACATGCAGTGGCTGGGGAGCCCTCGCTGGTCGCGTCACCACGACCGGATGGCAAGCATGAGTGCCCTGGTTTCATCAGGCGGCCGCATCTTTTACATCATGGACGAGGGATCCAGGGTCTCGATCCAGCTTCCGGCCAAGTGGGCACTGATTGCCCGCGACGCCTTTAACGGCACCGTGCTCTGGAAACGACAAATCGACAGCTGGCAAAACCACCTGTTCCCGCTCAAGAGTGGCCCTACCCAGCTGGCCCGCCGGCTGGTCGCCGATGGTGACCGCATCTTCGTCACCCTGGGCCTCCAGGCCCCCCTGCTCTGCCTCGATGCCGCCACCGGTAAAACGATTCGAACGTACCCGGAGAGCAAGACCACCGAGGAGGCGATTTACAGCGAGGGAACACTGCTGGCGGTGGTAACCCGGCAGCCCCCCCAGCTCACTGATTTCACCCCCAAGTTCAACGTCGGAGACCAGGCGCGGGTCCGCAACGAGATTCACTGGAATGCCAAGCCTCGCGTGGTGATGGCGATCAATGCGGACAGTGGCAAGCTGCTCTGGGAAAAAGAGACCGTGGTTGCACCGCTGTCGCTGGCCACCAGGTCCGACCGTGTCCTCTATCATGACGGGACCCGGGTCGTCTGCCTGGACCGATCCAGTGGCAAGGAACTCTGGAATTCTGACCCCGCCGGCCGCCGCGAGGCAGTCACCTTCAATTTCGGCCCCCGCATGCTGCTCTACAAGGATGTCGTGCTCTTTGCAGGAGGAGACCGCAAGATGAGTGCCTATGATCTTCCCAGTGGAGAGCTTCTCTGGACGGCACCCCATGCCCAGTCCGGCTACCAGTCCCCGGAGGATCTGATGGTCTCCGGCGGCCTGGTCTGGTCCGCTCCCACCACCCGCACCGCTGATTCCGGCATCTTCGTCGGCCGGGATCCGAGAACGGGCGAGGTGAAATCGGAGTTCTCACCGAACGTGGAGACCTACTGGTTTCATCACCGCTGCTATGTCGCCAAGGCCACCGACAATTTTCTGCTCACCTCGCGCACCGGTATCGAGTTTGTCGATTTCAAGAAGAAGGACTGGGACATCAACCATTGGGTCCGGGGAGGCTGCCTCTACGGAATCATGCCCTGCAACGGGCTGACCTACGCGCCTCCACATAATTGCGCCTGCTATCCCGAGGCCAAGCTCTACGGCATCAACGCCCTGGCGGCTGGCAAAGGGAGCAGGAAGCCTCCCAGGGAGGTTCCTGCGGAAGGGCGTCTCGAGAGAGGGCTTGCCTGGGGGCAGGTTCCTGGGAGCGAGGCGCGCCCCGGCGACTGGCCGACCTACCGGGGTAATACGACCCGGACCGGCTACTCGGATACGGAGGTGCCGAGCGCGATCCGGCCCGCCTGGGAGGTGAAGCTTGGAGGGAAGGTGACCTCTCCTGTTATCGCCGGCGGAAAGGTGTTCATTGCCCGGGTCAACCACCACACGGTGCATGCCATAGATGAACGAACCGGCAGGCAGAGCTGGTTCTACACTGCTGGCGGACGGGTCGATTCTCCTCCCACGATCCACGACGGTCGAGTTCTTTTCGGTTCCGCCGATGGCTGGATCTATTGCCTCCGGGCCGTCGATGGCAAGCTGGCCTGGCGTTTCAGGGGCGCTCCGCGCGATGACAGGCTCATGTCCTTTGAGCAGCTCGAATCGGTTTGGCCCGTCCACGGCAGCGTGCTGGTCAAGGATAACTCGATCTACTGTGTCGCGGGCCGCTCCAATTTCCTCGATGGAGGCCTGCGCTTTATCCAGCTCGATCTCTCCGGAGGCCTGGTGAAGGAATCCATTATCGATGACCGTGATCCCGACACCGGTAAAGATATCCAGGACAGGCTTCAGACTCTGCAGATGTCCACCGGCCTGGCGGATATTCTCTCGAGCGATGGTCAGTACATCTATATGCGCTCACAGCAGTTCGACACGGCGGGTAATCGCATCGGCATCGGTCCGCATTCCGGCGATGCCGCGAAGCAGGGAGCGGTTCAGAGCGGCAGCACGGCCCATCTCTTCGCCCCCATGGGATACCTGGATGAGACCTATTTCCACCGCGCCTACTGGGTCTATGGACGAAGCTCCGCTGGAGGGCACAACGGCTATTACCAGGCGGGGAAGTACGCTCCGGCCGGCCGCATCCTGGTCTCTGACGGCAAGGATGTCTACGGCTTCGGACGCAAGCCGCAATACCTCAAGTGGACGACGACGATTGAACACCAGCTCTTTTCAACGAGCAGGGAGCCGCCTCCCCAGGCCCTCAGCGAGGCGTCCTCGAGTCTGTTCAACAAGGCCGCCCGCCGCGGCGGCGGATCGGGAATGATCACGATCCCCCTCAGCAAGAGTCTCAATCCGACTGGCAAGTCGCTCACTGTCGAAGCCTGGGTGAAGTCGGCCGGTCCCAACGGTGTCGTGATCGCCCGCGGGGGGCCGTCCCAGGGCTACGCCCTGCTGCTCCAGAAGGGCAAGCCCCAGTTCATCGTGCGCTCCAGTGGTGAGCTTTCGACAGTCACCGGGCCTGCCAAGGTCGGTAAGAAATGGGTACACCTGGCCGGTGTCCTGGGAGATGACAAGCAGCTCAGGCTCTATGTCGATGGCAAACCCGTGGCGAAGGCCCGGGCTCTTGGCCCCCTGACCGGCAACCCTGCCCAGCCTACCGAGATCGGGGCGGACAACCAGAGCGCGGTGGGTAACTACACGAGCCCTCTCAGCTTCAAGGGCATCATTGACGAGGTGCAGGTCTACTTCCGCGCCCTCAGCGACGAGGAGGTGGCCGCGCGGCATTCCGCCAAGGGATCGACTCCAGACCCGGCGCTGATGCTCTCCATGTCCTTTGATAATGGTCATGCCGTTGACGCTTCCGGGAACAAGAACAACGGAACGATCACCGGGGCCAAGGCTGTTGACGGGAAGTTCAAAGTTGGGATTCAGTTTGCCGGCGGAAAAGGAGCCGGGAAGAAACCTGCCGCGCGCGGTTCCTTCGTGCAGAGGAAGTGGGAGACCGACATCCCGCTTTATGCCCGGGCCATGGCGCTGGCCGGCAAGACGCTGTTTGTCGCCGGACCGCCTGACCTGATCGATGAGGAGGAGACCTTCAAGAAGATCATGGAGAAGGATCCCAAGGTCGCGGAGGAGCTCTTCCGGCAGAACGAGGCGCTGCAGGGAGAGCAGGGAGGAATCCTCTGGGTGGTTGACGCGGCCAGCGGAAAGAAGCTTGCCGAGGTCAAGCTGAAGTCGTTGCCTGCCTGGGATGGCCTCGCGGCGGCGAATGGCCGCCTGTATCTTTCGACAATCGATGGCAAGGTGATCTGCTTCGGGAAGTGAGCGTTTTTTTCACGCTGCGTTGTAGCCCTCCTGGAGAGACTGCCAGTCGGTTGTCGTGAAGTGGAAGGTTTCCTCCTGCCGGCGCCACTTCTTCAGCGAGCGCTCGAGGCGTTCAAGATTGGCGTTCTTCCAGGGTCCTGGGTCTCTCAGCTCAGCCTTGTCGAAGTCGATGAGAAAGATCTTTTCATCCTGGATGAGGATGTTGGCGGCGTTGAGGTCGCTGTGCAGAATGCCGTGATCATGGAATCTCCTGATGGTGCCGCCCACTGCCCTCCAGCTCTTCTCCTCGAGCTGAGCCTGCTGAAGAAGGGCGCCTAACGGTCTCGCGTCTTCAATCTCGTGGGTCAGCAGGTCTCCCCGGTAGAACCCGGCCCCACCGCAGAGGCGAATTCCGGCCGGCCGGGGCGCCGGCAGTCCGAGCTCGACCAGCTTTCCAAGGAGCTTCCATTCGAGGTAGGGACGACTGCTCTCCAGTGAGCCGCCAAGATAACGGTCCGAAATAACCTTTCCCAGCAGGCCTCCCCTGAGATAGTGACGCAGGACCAGCCTGTTGGAACCCCATGTGAAAAAATAAGCCAAGCCCCTTCCTTCAGCCGTGGCGGTCACCACCCCGCTTTCCCGGAGGAACTCTGGATCGAAGAGCCGGGGCCAGATCTCGGGTTGGATATCTTCGATGGCTCCATCGTAGACAATCTGCTCAGCGCCTCTCTGCAGCCTCAGCTCATCGATAGCTTTCACTTCAGGTACCAGTTCGTCGGTTTGTCCGAGGCTCCTATCCCATCGCGGGTATTGCTTTTTCCACCCGAGAGCCTGTAATGAGAGCCTATGAAACCATCTCTCCCGCTCAATCAACCACCCAAATCCATTTGTATCCTAAGGCTTTCGGCCATTGGCGATTGCACCCACGTGGTGCCGATGGTCCGCACGATCCAGAAGCACTGGCCCGGGGTCGGGATTACCTGGGTCATTGGTAAGCTGGAGGCTTCACTGGTCGGGGATATCGAGGGAGTCGAGTTTATCGTTTTTGACAAGAGCCGTCGCTTCAGGGCGTTCGCTGATCTGCGCCGCGCGCTCGCAGGCCGGAGCTTCGATGTCCTGCTGAACCTGCAGGTCGCCCTTCGTGCCAGTATCGTGAGTCTCTTCGTCAAGGCCCCTGTCCGTTTGGGCTATGACAGGGAGAGGGCCAGGGATGCCCAGCGGTTCTTTACCACTCACCGGGTTGAGGCCGTTGAGCGCCAGCATGTACTCGACAGCTTCTTTGAATTTACCCGGGCGCTGGGGCTCGATGAGAGGGAGCTCGAATGGAACCTGCCGATACCTTCCGCCGCCCGGGAATTCGCGGCCTCGAGATTCGACCGCGGAAGAGAGGTTCTCGCGATCAACGCTTCCGCCAGCAAGGCGATTCGCAATTGGAGCGTGGAGGGCTATGCCGCTGTCGCCGATCATGCGGCCGCGAAGCTCGGCCTGGATGTAGTTCTTACCGGGGGGCCCTTGACGGCCGAGGCCGAGCTGGCCGGGGCCATCGAGAAGGCCGCTGACAGCAGGCTGCTCAACCTGGTGGGGAAAACCAGCCTCAAGGAGCTGTTGGCGGTGATTGAGCGCGCCAGCGCCCTCGTGGCGCCCGATACGGGGCCAGCCCATATGGGAACCACAGTCGGGACTCCCGTCATCGGGCTCTATGCGGCCAGCAACCCCCTGCGTTCGGGACCCTACCTGAGCCTCGAGCATACCGTGAACAATTACGCCGAGGCTCTGCAGTCCGAATGTGGGGCCAGGGTCGACGACGTGAGGTGGGGGACCCGGGTTAGATCCTCCGCTGCGATGGAGACCATCACGGTCGAACAGGTCATCGAGAAGCTGGACCCGATTTTCAGCTGAAATTCATCGCTGACGACAATCGGTCTGTCAGCTTCGTGAGAAGGGTCCGGAGCGTTTTGCGCTGCGAGCTTCTAGAGCCCTGGGCGGGCCGAGTATGACCTGGCAGATGACAGCCTGCCGCAGGGTGATGTTGCCGACGCCTAACGCCGCCGGCAGCCGCAGGCGGCGGCCGCTGGTTCTGCGTGTTCGGGACTGGGTGCTCGTATGTACAGCGAGCCCTTCCCCTATCTCGAGATCCTGTTGCCGAACCCGCGTCTCAAAAGAGCGGGGCAGGGCGACACTGGTCTGGATATCCATGCTGTGGGGATGGAGGATCTCCTTGCGGGGGTCACGTATGGTGTCGGGAATCCTGTCGCCGGAGCGTCGCTTCTTCGTGGGTTGCGTACCTCCACCGGCCCGGGCGGCATCCTTCGGGGGGCTGCCTGGCTGGGTCGCGGGGACCTCGCCTGCTTGCAGGGCGGGGACACCTTCGAGTCCATCATCACCGAAGTAGGCATCCTCCGGGTTACTGGCCCCGCTCTTCGAGGCGCTGGGGGCTTGCGCCTGCCTGGTCGCGATAGTTTCTTCGTTTTGACGAAGCTTATCAAGAATCTCGAGGGCGGGGCTCTTCGGTCGGGGAACACGTTCACCCCGGTCCGGAACCTTCCTGCCCGAGGTGAGGTTCCGCATGATGAAACGAATAATCCCGCCTCCGAAGACGACCAGGAGGATGAGAAGCTGAATCCAGTCGATCTTTCCCGGCATCAGAGGCCGCCTCCATCGTTTTCATCATTCTCTTCATTCGAGAGATTCTTCCTCATATCTGTGTCGGCCTGGATATTGCGGAGGTTGTAATAGTCCATGATTCCAAGGTTGCCGCTGTTGAAGGCTCCGGCGATTGCCCGGGGGATCTCGGCCTCGGCGAGGATGACCTTGGCCTGGTTCTCCTTGCCCAGCGCTTCCATCTCCTGGCCGCGGGCGACCGCGCGGGCTCTCTGAGCCTCCGCCTCGGCTTGCCACCGGCGTTTCTCAGCCTCGGCCTGGTTGGCCATCAGCACCGCTCCGATATTCTCACCTACATCGATATCAGCGATGTCGATCGAGACAATCTCATAGGCGGTTCCTGCATCGAGACCTGTGTTGAGCACCTCTTCGGATATTTTTCGCGGGTTGGCAAGGACCTCTTTGTGGCTCTGCGCCTGCCCGATTCCAGATACGATTCCTTCTCCCACCCTGGCGATGACGGTCTCTTCTGTGGCGCCTCCGACGAGCCTCTCGATATTGGTACGGACGGTGACCCGGGCTTTACAGCGCAGCTGGA
>DODI01000409.1:0-4396 GCA_003509045.1 Planctomycetota bacterium
ATGTACAAGAAGGTCTTCGAGCAGCTGATTCCGATCGGCGAGTGGGGTACGCAGGAGGTTATCGCCGTCGACAACTTCATCGTGATCAAGGTCAATGGCCGGGTCACGGTGCGCGGCCGCTTCGGCTACGACAAGAAGCACTTCAAGGATGGCCACTTCGCCTTCCAGCAGCATCACCCCGGCAGCGAGGTCGACATTCGCAACGTCTTCGTGCGTGAGCTGCCCTGAGGGTATCGAATTTCAATGACGGCGGCTTCCTGCCGGGGGCCGCCGTCATTTTTTCTTCACCCGCAGATCCATGCAGATCAGCTTTTTCGTATCGCGCAGGTAGAGCAGTCCGCCGCTGAGGGTGGGGACGGTCCACGCGGGCGAGGAGAGGACTCTCGGTACGCGGAGAAGCTCCTTGTGTCCCGCCGGCGAGAGCTGCAGGAGCGCCAGGTCTCCGAACTCTCCCAAGGCGATGAAGTGTCCATCGGAGTAGATCATCGAGCCGCGGTAGAAGTAGCTGCGCCACTCCCACTTGACCTTGCCGGTAGAGAGCTCGACGCACTTGAACATCGCATCAGGCGGGTTGCGGCCGCTGAAGGCGTAGAGATGACCGTCGAGATGGTTCGGCGGCGTCCAGTGGATGTCGAGAATGCGCCCGCGCTTGGAGAGGTCATCCTTCCACAGGGTCTTGTAGGAGTCTTTCTTTACCTGCAGGCAGACGCTGCCGGTGCCGTAGGTCGCCGAGAAGAAGACCTTGTCGCCGACGACCAGCGGGGTGGCGCCGTTGACCGAGTCGCGGAAGCGGGCATGCAAGGGGAACTTCCAGCGCTCCTTGCCGGTGGCGGGGTCGTAGCAGGAGAGGCCGCCGCGGTGGAAGATGAACAGCTGGCGTGCTCCGTCGATCTCGGCGAGGCTGGGCGCGGCGTAGGATCCGCCATCGCTTACGGTCTTCCAGAGCTCCTTGCCCGTCCCGGCGTCGAAGGCGAAGGCCATGCCGTCGCGCATGCGCAGGGGAATGAACTGGATGCCGCCCAGGTTGCAGAAGACCTTGCCCCCGGTGATCAGCGGCGTGGCGCCGGTGCCGAAGAAGTTGGGTGCGATTTTGTAGCGCGCGCGTATGTCGATGGTCCATTTCTTCTTGCCGGTCTTGAGCGCGATACAGTGCAGGACGCCCTGGGGACCGAGCGTATAGACCCCTCCATCGTAGACTGCGGGGGCGCAGCGCGGCCCCGCGTCGTAGCCATAGAGATCCTCGTAGTCGGTGGGATAGCTGAAGCGCCACTGACGTTTTCCGGTGGCGGCATCGAGGGAGTCGATGTGGAGGGTGTCCTCGATCCGGTGAAAGAGGATCAGCCGCCCCCCGGCGATGATGATCGAGCTGTAGCCGCTGCCGATGTTCTGTTCCCAGAGCCGCGGTGGTCCGGCTGCCGGCCATTTTTTAAGCCAGCCCTTCTCTGCGGAGGCGCCGTCGCGCTTCGGTCCGAGCCAGTGGGGCCAGTCATCTGCCCTGGTCCCTGCGAGCGGAGCGAGGCAGGCGAGCAGGACCCCGAGGGAGAGGGCCGGGAGGAGGCGGGGCTTGCTGTTGAGGGATGTCACGATCTTTCTCTCTTCTCCTGCTCAGTCTTCGGTGTTGAGAATCCTGTAATCGCCTTTTCGAATGGTGAAGCCTTCACGGTCGAGCTGCTCGAGCAGGGGAATGCTGTATTTCCGCGTTGAGCCGATCAGGTCCTTCGCGCCCCCTGCGGTAATCTGCTCGTTTTCTTCGAGGTACTTTCTCATGATCCGCCGGATGCCTTCAATCGCATCACGATGAAAATAGATGCCGTCGGCGACCTTCTGCAGGACGCCTTCTTCATCCAGGAGATCGAAGAGATCGGTGGTCCCGGCGGGGTTCCAGCCGAGTTCGGAGGCCAGGGCGCCCGGCGAAGGCGGGGTCGGGCCGCCCTCGAGGCAGGCGGCGGTAATCTCCGCGAGGTTCTTCTCCTCCTCGGCGCTGAGGCTGGGGCCGAGGTCGCGCCACTTCAGGTGTCCGGTCTTCGCGTTTTCCACCTCTCCGGCATCCTGCATCAGGGTGACCAGCTCCTGCAGGAAGACATCGCTGCAGCTGATCTTCTGGCGCAGGACGGCCTTCTCCATCAGGCGCCGGCGCGGGTTCTGCTCGAAGTAGGCGGCAGCGGCCTTCGCCGCCGCCTCTCTGCCCGAGCTCAGCTGCGATCCGCTGATGAGCTGGCCGCCGCGGCTGGTCCTGCGGGCGAGGCCTTCCTCGATCAGCGACTCGATCAGCTCGCGGGCGTCTTCATTCTTCAGCCCCGCCTGGCGGGCGAGGTCCGCCTCGTTGACCGTGTTGAGGCCGGCCTTGTTGAGCTGGTGCAGGAGGAAGCCGCGTGAATCGGCGAGGGCATCGTTCTTGCTGCGCAGGGTATCGATGACAAAGTCCTTGCCGGTCTTCAGGCGGTACTTTGAGCTGTCGATGATCTCGCCGCCGCCGATCGTCTCCATGGGGGAGTGGAGGCGCAGCACGTAGCGGTCTCCCGGAGCGGCGACCACGGGTTCCTCGAAGCGGAACTGGACGTAGCTCTCCTGGCCGGGGTCGAGCCTCTTGGAGTCGAGCAGGTAGATCTTGCCGATCTGCTCGGCTGTTCCCACGTGCAGCCGGATGGTGGTCTGGTGCTTGAGTATCCGGTGATTGTCGGGCAGGTAGTGGAAGCGCGCCTCGAACATGGTCGCGCCGGTGAAATAGCCGGGCTGGGTGAGGACCATGCCGCGGCGTACCTGGCGGTAATCGATGTCGGAGAGATTGATCGCGGCGGAATGCCCGGCGCGGGCCGTCTCGGCTTGCTCCTTGTAGGCCTGGATACCGCGCACCCGGCCCTTCTCGCCAAGCGGGACGATCTCGAGGGTGTCTCCAAGCTGGGTGGTTCCGCTCACCGGGATGCCCGTGACGACCGTGCCGAAGCCCTTGGGAGAGAAGACCCGCTGTACGGGCATGCGGAAGATCCCGCCAGCCTCCCTGGGGCGAACCTTTTCCACCAGGGTGTTCAGATGCTTCTCGAGATCTTCGAAACCTTCTCCCGTGATCGAGGAGACCTTGACCATCTCAGAGCTCTCAAGGAAGGTTCCCTCGAGGGTCTCTCGCACGTCCTCCTCAACCAGCTCCAGGAACTCCTCCTCAACGGCATCGATCTTGGTGATGACGACCATGCCGTGGCTGAGCCCGAGGATCTGCATGATGGTCAGGTGCTCGCGAGTCTGCGGCATGACGCCATCGTCGGCGGCGATCACGAGGAGCACCAAATCGATTCCCGTGGCGCCGGCGACCATGTTCTTGATCAGCCGTTCGTGCCCGGGGACATCGACGATACCTACCCGCAGGCCGTTCTTCAGCGTCAGGGGTGCGAAACCCAGGTCAATCGTCAGGCCCCGGCTCTTTTCTTCGGGGAGCCGATCGGGATCGATGCCGGTCAGACGTTGGACCATGCTGCTTTTTCCATGGTCTATATGCCCCGCCGTACCGATGACGATGTTAAAGATCTTGTCGTCGTTCGTAGTCATATAATGTTGAAGGCTATTATCTTAGCGTTTTTGCGGGGAGAGGTCATTAGGCTTGAGGGGGAGAGGTTAGGGTAAGGTTTCGATTCAGTGCTCGGGTTGACAGTTATTACCCTAAGCCCTATGATGGCATACTCTTCGGTGTTTTAATCTAACGAGTGAAACAGCCTGCAGCTTCCAGAGGGTTGCACAGCATACAAACAGGCTTCTTTTCGGTCTGTTTTAAAGGACCGCCTTGAGCCGGCAGCGGTGCCGGATTTTCTCCTGCTGTTGAGTAGGCATGACTTTGCCGCGGATCTTGGAGGTTCGTAAGTTCCTTTTATCCGTGGCTGAATACAGGTAACGAAGCTATGAGTCAAAAACAGGATCTTCTCTTCTGCAAGATTGCCATCGCCAACGGCAGAGTTTCCGAAGATCAGGCCAAGAAGTGTCTTGCGATCGCCAATAAGCGAGAGCAGGAGACCGGGCGCCGACCCACGATCGGTTCGGTCTTTTCGAAGTACAACCTCATGGGTAAGCAGGAGGTCAAGTTCGTCTACGAGGCCGTCTACAAGAGAACCGGGATGCCGGTTCCGATGGCCGGAGCTCCCGCCGCGGGAGGCGGCCGTGGTGGAAGAACTCGCAAGCCATCCTTTTCTGATGAGGCCCGTCAGCGCCGGGTTGATCCCAATGTTCTCTGGCTTGGCGTGGCCTTCGGGGTCATCTTCCTCGGAATCGTGGTCGCCCTGGTCGTCATGTTCGTTACTCACTCCGGTCCGGATAAACCAGGAGAAGATGGAGCCCCCGCGATTGCGGCACCCGCGGGAGCCGCTGGCACGCCAGCCGGAACCGCCGCCGGGGGAGCCGGAGCGCCGGCCGG
>DODI01000409.1:4723-7795 GCA_003509045.1 Planctomycetota bacterium
GCAGCGGCCGGTGGAGCTCCAGGAACCGCGCCCGCGGCGCCCGCGGGGATGAGCGAGGACCACCGGCGTCTCATTCGCCAGCGCCTGACCGATGCTCGACACGCGTCGCTAACCGATGCTACGAAGGCCCTGGGAATGCTCAATACCCTCAAGAGCGCCATCGACGACAAGAAGATCGTTGTCGATCCCGGTCTCATGAACGAGCTCAACTCCGAGATCAAGCATCTGAAGGCCGAAGATTCCGGATCTGATGATGAGGGACCGGACGATGCCGGTCCCGATAGCGCCCTCGATGATCTTTGATCAGTGAGGAACGCGCTTGCCGGCCCGGCATCCGCTCCCCGGGCTACTTGAAGGTCGAGTGCTGCTTGAGGATGTCGTCGTAGTCGATTCCAAGGCCGCGCAGCTCTGCGAGACTGGCATCTCGTAAGCCGCAGGGCTCCAGGCCCTTGAGCTTGATATTGCCGACCCTGGTTCGTGCCAGCCTGAGGACCTTGTACCCGACAGCCTCGAACATCCGGCGGACCTGGCGCTTCTTGCCCTCGTGGATGACCAGGACGACCTGGGTGTTGTTTCCATCCGGGACGGTCTGGAGAACCTTTGCCGGCGCCGTCTTATGATTTTCGATTTGTACCCCGGTGGCGAGCTTGTCGAGCGCGTTTTTTGCGGGCTTGCCGTTGACGAGGGCGACATACTCTTTCTCGATCTCGTAGCTGGGATGAGTGACTCGGTGGTTCAATTCACCGATGTTGGTCATCAGCAGGAGCCCCTCGGTCTCCCGGTCGAGGCGGCCGATCGGCAGGATCCCGAGCTTGAGCAGGGCGGGGGGCAGGTAGTCCATCACGGTGAGGCGTTCGTGAGTATCGTGGGTGCTGGTGATGATCCCGGGCGGCTTGTTGAAAAGAATGGTTTTCGGCTCGGGCATACTGAGCACCTCGTCGTTGACCGTGACCACATCGCCCTGTTTGACCGTGGTTCCGAGACTCATGAGGGACTTTCCGTTGACCAGTACCCTGCCAGCCTGGATAAGAAGCTCAGCCCTTCTCCGGGAAGTATAGCCGCAGGCCGCGATGTATTTATGGAGGCGCATGATGCTGGATTATATCGAATTATCCCGCTGTCTTCCCGACCGCTTTCATGGGAGGCGAAAAAGTACGATTCCGGGCGCTGCTGTCCGTATACGGACGCCCTGGGGCCTTACGGCGACCCGACGCCATCTTCTAAATCCGTTTGCCGGGCGCGAATAGGGGAAAAATACCGGCGAGGAGGGTTTTGGCCAGGGGATTGCATTTGAAACGGCATGGTCACGGGCTCTTTGCCCGGGACGTTATGCAACCTCCGGAGAGTCCCGCCTCACTTCATTCCAACACACAATCTTCGCGCAAGCCTGAACCGAACCCAACAGGCATGGTCCAACTGGTCCTGTCCACAACTGGTCCCACCTCAACCATCGTCCTACCCACAGACGCTCTCCGGAGGAGCTTTAATACAAGCGGCGCAATCTCGAGGCCGGGATATCAGCCTGCTCACGGTACTTGGTTACCGTTCGGCGGGCGATCCTGAGCCCCTCCTCCTGGAGGAGCCGCGCGAGCGCGGTGTCGCTGTGGGGCTTCTTCTTGTTCTCTCCCTCGACCAGCTCGCCGATTCTACGGTAGACGTTGCGCCTCGATTCGATCTCGCCGTCGGCGTTATCGACGCCGCCGGTGAAGAAGTAGCGCAGCTCGTAGATCCCCGAGGGGGTCTCGATGTATTTGCCCTTGAGTGCGCGGCTGATGGTGGAGAGATGGACGCCCACGGTGTCAGCGATCGTCTGCATCTTCAGGGCCTTGAGGTTCTCGGGTCCCTTGAGCATGAAGTCCTGCTGGAACTCGACGATGGCAACGGCGATATCCTTGATGGTTCTCTGTCGCTGCTCGAGTGCCTGGATGAGCCACTTGGCCGACTCGATCTTCTTGCGCAGGAAGGAACTGGACTGCCTGTCGCCTTTGGCGTTTCTGAGCGCGGTGCGGCAGGAGCGGCTGATCTCGAGCTGGGGGAGAGAATAATCGAGCACGCTGATCTCCAGGTCGCCGTCGATCTCTTCCACCAGCACGTCAGGCCGGATATACACGGTCTCTTCCGCCTGCATACGCCGTCCCGGCATCGGATCGAGTGAGCTGATGATCTGGGCGGCCTCCTTGATGTCCTCCACCGGGCAGCCCAGCTTTCGCGCCAGCCGGGGTAGCTTATTCTGGCTGAGGTCCTGGAGATGGTTGCGGATGATCGCCTCTTCGATATGGTAGTCCTGTCCATCGCGGCCGAGCTGGAGCAGCAGGCAGTCCTGCAGGTCGGTGGCGGCGATGCCGGCGGGCTCGAGGCCGCGAACAGCCTCAAAGGCCTGCCGTATCTCTTCGGCGGCCGGCATCCCCTCGATCCAGTCACCAAGCTCGTCTGGTTCGCAGCCCAGGTAGCCCCGGCTGTCGAGGCTGCTGATGATGTCCTCGCCGATCTCCCGGATGCGCGCGGGAATGTCCTTGAGGCGCAGCTGCTCGGTGAGCGACTCCTTCAGGCCGGCGGGCTTGTCTGGCGTGTTCTGTAGCGCGGCGTGCTTTGCATCGCTCGAAAAGCTGGAGGATTTGCGGGGCCGGCTATCGTCAATGGACCAGCTGCTCGACTCACGGAGCCTCTCGTGCAGAGGACGCTCGAGCCTGGTGTTCTCGCCATCGGCGCTGACGGCCGGCTGTTCAGGCGGCGTTTGCTCAACCAGCTCGAGGGCCGGGTTCTCGCTGAACTCCTTCTGGATTCGCTGCTCGAGGTCCAGCGTGGGCAGCAGCAGGATGTCCATCGAGAGGATCATCTGCGGCGCCAGCACCTGCTGTTGCTGAAGCTTCTGCGAAAATTCTAATCGCATGGTAATACTCGGCTTTCCCCCCGAACCCAGCTACGCTCCCCAATTCTCAGTCTTCTATTTCAGTCCCGAAGGTCGTCCCAAACGACCCATCAAAGTTTAGGATGGAGGGAAGATACCGTCAAACAAGCCCCTGGGAGGCTTATCAGACCACTTACCGACCGGCGAAAAGCCTTCTATCAACA
>DODI01000355.1:0-3252 GCA_003509045.1 Planctomycetota bacterium
CCAGGCATTCCCCTGCTTCCTCCTACCCAGGAGTGGCACTCCCGAACCTCGCCGATGGCTTTTTTCTGGATGAGCTCGATGACCCGGTGAACATTCCCGATCGTATGACGTTGGACGCCGAGTTGGGTGGCGACCTTCTGCTTGCGGGCGAGGTCGGTCATGATCCGGACCTCCTCGATCGAATGCGCCATCGGTTTTTCACAGTAGAGGTGCTTGCCGAGCTGCAGGGCTGCGATAGCGGGGTGAAAATGGGCATGATCAGGTGTGCTCACGGAGACCGCGTCAATGTCCTTGGGCATGGCATCGAACATCTTACGGAAATCGTAGAATTTTTTCGCCTTGGCGAACTTGGCATAGGCGTTTCCGGCCCGGCTGTCATCGACATCGCAGAGGGCGACGATGTTCTGATTCCCCAGTGCGTTCAGGTTGGCCCGGCCGCGTCCGCCAATTCCGATGCAGGCGATATTGAGCTTCTCGCTTGGAAGGGAGCCGAAGCTGGCCGAGGTGACACCCGACACCCAGGCTCCAAGCCCGGCCATCGTCGTGTTGCGAAGCATGTCGCGGCGGCTGATTCGTTGAGTCATGTCGTGTCTCCCAAGTCGCTATTTCCAGGGGATTGAGTTCAATAAGATGAAACAAGTTACAGGGTAGCAGGCGCCAAACTCGATCTCCCCATCAAAAAGAGAGCGGCCGGAAGGTCTTTCCGCCGCTCTCTAAGATGTGTATTGGTGGAGGATACGGGACTTGAACCCGTGACCTCAGCACTGCCAGTGCTGCGCTCTCCCAACTGAGCTAATCCCCCGAATTGTCTTTAGTTACTCCCCGATAATACCCCAGGAGGTATCACGAGAAGGCCCTAATATCTAGATCACTTGGATGGGTGTCAAGATTGTTTTCAGCGGCGCCCCCTGTCTTTCAGGTGGCTGGTCGGCTGTCCGGGTTGCTTTTGCGTTGAAACTTACCTGTAGGCGACTTATCTTCGCCCGAATGGCGATTCAACCCTATGAGATAACAAGTATTGAGGAAAAATGGCAGAAGGCCTGGTCTGAAGCCATCGAACTGGCTGATGCCCCGCAAATGTCCGGCGATTCGTCCGGAAGCCTGGTGCTGCAATGGCCATTTGCTCCCGGCGGCCTGACCTGGACCGATCTGCGCTGCATGGCGCTTGCCGATGTCTACTCGAGATTCCAGCGTCTCCAGGGGCAGGATGTTCGCATTGGTAGAGTACTGGACGGATTTCATGAAGGGGTCCTGGGCCAGGCCATCGAAGCGGGAAAGCTTCCGGCGGAATTTCTCAGTGAAGATCTCGGACGCCTTGAATCCATCGAGAGAGCCCTCGCGATCCAGGTGGATCCGCATTCGAGTCCCGGAGCTGGAGTCGTGAGTACATCGGACCCCGCCTATTACCGTTTCACGCAGTGGCTCTTCCTCGAGTTGTTGAATTCGAGACATCTCCGTTCCGTAGCTGAGGATGAGCAACCAGCAGCCGCAGGCGATACGGAGGAAGGGGAAGCCCCGGAGGTGCCTGCCGAGGCGGAGTTGCCCCAATGGTTTCTGGATATCGTTCCTTTCGCTGAGAAGCTCTTCGCTGATGTTGACAAGTCGAAATGGCCAGAGAATTTGCGTAAGGAGCAGAAGGCTCTGATCGGGCGCAGGAGGGGGATCGAGCTCGAGCTGGCCTTCTCGCAGCCCTTCAGGAATGAGTGTCGGCATCTGGGGGTATTCACCTCCAGGCTGGAGGCGTTGTATGGACTGACCTTTGTGCTTGTCGCTCCCGGGCATGAAATCATTGATTTCATCACCGACCCGGGTTACGTCGAAGATGTTCAGGCCTACCAGAAGCGTTACAAAAATGGAGATGAGTCCCAGGTGTCCGGTGTCAGGACGGGCGGCTTTGCCTTGAATCCGATCAACCTGGAGAAGGTGCCTGTCCTGATCTCGCCTCTGGCGCTCAACGCCTATTCCGATGGAGTTGTTCTCGGAATTCCTGCTCACGATAGAAAACAATTCGAATTCGCCAAGAGGGTGAAGCTGCGCATTCGCGAGGTGATTCATTCCAGCGCGGCCAGCTTTGATCACGAGGGATTGCTTGTCGAGGCATATGAAGGCGAGGGTAAGCTGACCAACTCTGGCCCTTGCAGCGGAATGAAACCATTGGGGGCCCGTGAACGGATTATCAAGCAGCTCTCGAGGCGGGGGGTCTGTAGCAAGATGACCCGCTATTCTCTGCGAGACCTGCTGGTCTCCGGGTCGGGAGCCTGGAGTCCTCCTGTTCCGATGTACCATGGGGTCGAGGCGCAGGGCGCTGATTCCGAAGAACTTCCCCTGCATTGTCCACCTCTGGATTTAGAGACGCTTCGTTCGGGGGAGCAGACCCTTGCCGCCTGTAAGACCAGCGATGGGGCTGATTATTCGGCTCAGAAAATTCAGCGCGCGGGTCAGGCTGTCCAGAGAGATTCGAGCAGCCTGCTGCCCTGGCTGGGCCGCGCGCTGAGCTATCTGCAGGTTGCCTTGCCAGAGCTGGGTGGAGTTGTCGAGGGCTTCAGGGAAGATTTTGACAAGCCCTGCGTCGATGTGGAGTTTCAGGAGGAGGCTCCGGTCGAAGCGGAAGAGGCTGTGACGGAGCCCTCGGCGGAGGTTCCTGTTGTTTCCCAGCAGGCTCCGGCTCCGGCGGAGGCCGCCGAGCTTGACGGTTCTGAGAATGTCCCTGGGCCGGCCGAGGAGGATTTGGCAGAAGCCGCGCAAGAGGAGGAAGGCGGCAGCGAGGGCGTGGAAGCTGATGCTGCCGCGGAGGTTGAATCCCGGGAAGAAGAGCTGGCGGATGAACCGCAGGAGCTGGCAGAGGATGTGGATCCAACCGAATCTTCCGAGCTCCCTGCTGAGGCGAAGGCCGAGGAAGAAGTAGAGCCTGCTTCGCAGGAGGAGACGGATGGGCTCCCGGGCTCGTCGGATGAATCCGAATCCGAGTCCGAGACTGAGACTGAAACTGAGGATGAAGTAGAAGCTTCGCAAGAGGAAGAGCCGGAAGAACAAGCACCAACCGGGGAGCGTTCGCGACCGTTTTCAGACAAAGGTTTCGACAAGACCTTTGCGGTTGACGTGGTCTTTTCCGGAGCCCGCGTGTCTCCGAAAGAGCTCATCGGTATTCGGTGCATAACCAAGTTCCTCTACATGAATCGTCACATTCCTTCTTTTGAGCCGTTCAGAAGTTTTTGCCAGGTCGGGACTCTCTCTTTCGATTCGAAAGACGCC
>DODI01000252.1:0-6169 GCA_003509045.1 Planctomycetota bacterium
TCGACCTTCGCCAGCGTGGCGAGGATCATGCTGATGATCTGGTAGGGATCGGCGTTGGAGGCCGGGCGCCTGTCTTCGAGGTAGCCCTTCCAGCCATCGTTGACAGTGCCGATGGGGATCCGGATCGAGGCGCCGCGGTCCGAGGCTCCGTAGCTGAACTGGTCGATTGACTGGGTCTCGTGGAGACCGGTCAGGCGCTGTTCATTGTGGGCGCCGTAGACGGCGATATGCTCCGCATGGGTTTCCCTGAAGGCTTCGCAGATCGAGGTGATGTAGGCTTCATTGGCTTTTGCGTCGCCACTTCCTTCGCGAATCTTCGTGGTCGAGAAGTTGCAGTGCATTCCGCTTCCGTTCCAGTCACCCTTGACAGGCTTCGGATGCAGGTCGACCACGACGTCAGCCTGCTCGGCTGTACGATGGAGGAGATACCGGGAGAATACCGCGGCATCGGCGGCGTTCTTGGCGCCCTTGCCGAAGATCTGGTATTCCCACTGTCCGAGCATGACCTCGGCGTTGATGCCGGTGACCTTGAGGCCGGCATCGAGGCAGATGTCGAGGTGGGCATCCACTAAGTCGCGATGAACTACATTACCGTGTCCGACGGCGCAGTAGTAGGGCCCCTGGGGACCCGGGTAGCCCCTGACGGGGAAACCTGCGGGCCTGTCACCGTCCATGAGGACGTATTCCTGCTCGAGTCCGATCCAGAGGTCTTCGTTGTCATCCCAGCCGCCCCTGGTGTTCGAGGGGTGAATGGATCCATCGGCGTTCTTGACCTCGGTCATCACCAGATAGCCGTTTTCCCTCATCGGGTCGGGGATGATGTTTACTGGATCGAGGAGACAGTCCGACGAGCCACCCTCGGCCTGTTCGGTCGAGCTGCCGTCGAAGGCCCACTGCGGACAATCGTCGAGGGTTGGTTCGCTATCCTGCCAGATCACCTTGGTTTTACTGCGAAGATTGGCGGTCGGCAGGTAACCATCGTTCCAGATATATTCAAGCTTGTAAGGAGTGCTCATATTGTTTCCTTGAGAAAAAAAAAGAGGTAGCGAGACCCTGTGAAGAAGGGAAGTTTCGAAAAGTTTCAGACAAAAAGGAAACGGAATTTACCATTAGGTATTTACGCGCATCAAGACAGTTTATTCCGACAAAGACTCAGCGTTTCCGCGGTTTTTGAAGATGTGGAGCTGTCGTGGGCCGGGTCAGTGGCCCGATCGCCGCCGGGTTTTTTCTTGCACTCCCTGTCGGACTCAATAGAATCCCCGCTGCCGGTTTGTATGTTCCTTCACGGGGGCCGTTCCCCCCGTAGGAATTGGGGAAGAACGAATACTCTGCTTTTTCGTTTTTTACGGACCCCTGTCGTTTCCTGTATTCACGGGAGCCAGGGAAGTTCGGGAGAATCATGCCGGTACCTTCTTTTATTCGAACGAAGCTTCAACAGTGCTCCAGGGTCTTTCCTGGCGTGGCTTCCTCCTGTTTGCCGGACAGCCGCCTGTGGGCGCTTGCCCGGGCAGCCGTTCTTGTCGCCCTCATGGGCGCCGTCGTGGTGTCCTGCAGTGACGGGAGCAGAAGGCTGGGGGAGCGTGAGGCGCTCGACTTCAGGCGTAATCTCGTGCGGAAGAACTATGGTGACTTGTCACCTGACCAGCGCTGGAGGGTCATGTATCACCCGGCGCGTACGAAGCGCGAGATTAGCAGCACCCTGGATGGCTATATGAAGGATACTGCCAGAAGGCGCATGGCGGAGGCGGCCGGGGGTTCCGGCCAGGCTGGCGCCAGCGGCATCGGCCGCGCGTCTGAAGTCCGGGTAGATGAAGGTAAGAGCTCGGGGGACGAACCCGGCCAGGAGAACCCTGGCGGCGACGAAGCCGAGGCGAGCCCTTCCGGCGATGATTCTTCTTCAGACAAGGAAGCAGGGGACAGTTAGAGTATGAGCCGATGGTGGTCGAAAATGCTGGTCCTCCTGTGGGACCGATGTTTTCGGACAGCTTCTGGTTCAGGAAAACAAATCGTGATCTAAAGTAACCAAGCTGATAAGGAGTGTAGAGAAAATGGGTAGAATGAAAACTTCGACCGCGGTGGCGGAACTTCCGGTAGAGCAGGAGACAGCAAAGCGGGAAACGCCAAAACAGGAAACGCCAAAGCAGGAAAACGGTCAGGAAATAGCGGTGCCACAAAAAGAAACAACTTCAAAGGCCGGTCCTTCCCCAAAGGGGTCGAGGAGTAAAAGCCAGGCAAAGGCTTCCGCCAAAAAAAAGGACAAAGAAAAGAAGGGCAAGGGGCAGGCGCTTGATTTTGCTCTCGAGCAGATCCAACGCAAGTGCGGCGAGGGATCCATCATGTTCCTCGGCGCTGACCACAAGGTCGATGTGGCCACGATCTCCACGGGTTCGCTCTCGTTGGATGTTGCGCTTGGAGTCGGTGGTGTTCCGCGCGGGCGGATCGTCGAGATCTATGGCCCTGAGTCTTCGGGTAAGACCACGCTGACCCTCGAGATCATTGCCAATGCCCAGAAGACGGGCGGGTCGGCAGGTTTTATCGATGCTGAGCACGCCCTCGATCCAAGCTATGCGAGGAAGCTGGGGGTCAATCTTGACACGCTGCTCGTTTCGCAGCCGGATTCAGGGGAGCAGGCTCTGGAGATCGCCGAGATGCTGATAAACTCAAACGCGCTCGATGTGATCGTCATCGACAGCGTTGCCGCTCTCGTGCCGCGGGCGGAGCTCGAAGGTGACATGGGAGATCATCACGTCGGCCTCCAGGCGCGCCTGATGTCGCAGGCTCTGCGAAAGCTGACCGGCGCTGTGAACAAATCGAAGACCTGTCTGATCTTCATCAACCAGATCCGGGAAAAGATCGGAGTCATGTTCGGCAGCCCCGAGACGACCTCGGGCGGGCGGGCGCTCAAATTCTATTCTTCGGTTCGGCTCGACATCCGTCGAATCGGAGCGATCAAGGATGGAGACACCTTCCGCGGTAACCGTACGCGAGTCAAAGTGGTCAAGAACAAGGTGGCGGCTCCATTCCGCCAGGCCGAGTTTGACATCATCTTTAACGAGGGCATTTCCTATATCGGGGATCTGCTCGATATAGGGGTGGAGCAGGAGATCGTCAAGCGGTCGGGTGCCTGGTATTCTTTCGAGGAGGTTCGAATCGGCCAGGGGCGAGATCGTACGGTCCAGTTCCTCGATGAGAATACTGACATTCTTGAGAAGATTGAGACACAGGTGCGCGCGGAACTCGGTCTGTAACCCGGCCGGGACTGGGACGCGCTGCGTTCAGGCGAATAAGAGAATTCCAGCGGAGTACGGATCATTTAAGTGCTCCGCTGGTCTTTTAGCTGGTAGGGCAGCAGATCGTTTCTCGCCGGAGTCCTTATCGTGTGCTAAACTCCTGAGCTTCCCACAAGTCGGTACTGCTGACAGCGTTCTGTCATTTGTGCTATCTTGTCTTCAGGCACCCGGATGGTGCCTGTAAAAAACAGACGACTTTGCCTATGCTGATTTGCAACGCCGTGCTTTGGCAGGCAGTCTATTAGGTAAGGGCTATAGGTCTCTTTCGGTGTGTCTTCCAGCGTTTCTGGCTGATGTTGCGAAAGCTACCTGGCGACTCGACCGAGTCGTTTCTTGTTTTTGAGCTCCTACTCGCACAGTCCAGGGACGGAAAGTTCGAATGCAGAAGACTGAAAACGGTTTGAACAGTGATGCGCGCAGGGAAAAACTCGGGAAGCAGCTCTGCGCAACGCCTTCCGGTTATTTTGCCGCTGACCGGCGGGAAGGCGCGATGCTGATCATCGCGCTTGGGGTTCTCACCCTGCTTGCCGTCCTGGGAGCATCCTTTGCCCAGCTCATGCGGCTGGAGCGCAAGGCCGCCAACAATTACGTTGATGCCCAGCGCATGGAGATGATGTCGAGCTCTGCCCTGGACATGGTCATTGCCAAGCTTCACGAGGCCAGCAATCACTACTCATGGTCTTTCTACGGTAATACCAGCTGGCTGTTCCGTCTGTCCAAGGAGGATGACCTCGCCCATGGCCGGGCTGGAGTCGAGGATCCGAGGGTCGGACGCTGGGGTACCTACCTTGATGTCGCGGGTTATCGTTTTCAGTACAAAACCAAGGTCATTGACACCAACTCGCTCATCAACCTGAACGGCCGCCAGGATACGCTGGCCAGGATGCTCGACAATCTCGGGACCGTGATCGAGCGCAGCGCCCGCCTCAAGCGCGATGGCCGTCAGGTGACCAACCCCTTCTATACTGGGCCGCACCGAACCGGGCTGCGAATCACGGGGGAGAGCGTCATGCTTTTCCGCCAGCGCCTCGAGGGTCAGCGCTTCCAGTCCAAGAACCAGCTGCGCCAGCTGATTGGGGATGAAAACTTTGAGACGGTGAAAGATTTTGTCGTCTGCCACTCCTGGCTTGATCCCTACACCTACAAGGCCGATGACGGAGACAATGAGGTTCGCGACCTGCGCCTGGGGACGACCAATACCGGTGGAGGGGGGCAGGGCGGAGGTGTCGGTGGCGGCGGCGGCTTACGGATGCCCAGCGCTGTTGGATCGCCGCGGCTCGGTCATGAGCCGCGATACCCGGTGAACATCAACACGGCGCCGGAGGAGGTTCTTATTGCCTGCTTCATGGGACTCGCAGGGCGAAGGACCTTTCCGTATTCCCGCCTGGGGGTCGCCGGTGGCGCCATCACACCCGTCGACCAGGCCGCCCAGATTCTCGGAGAGAGAATCTTCGCCGATGAAGAGGTTCGCGACGTTACGCCGCGTCCGATCTTTGTCTATACGCCGCGGCTTGAATATACCGAGTCGCTCAAGATTGTTCAGCAGATCATCAGCAATCGAAAAAACGGCCGGAGGTTTTTCCGCGCCTGGCGCACCAACGATCCCAGCCAGCCCGGCTTCGAAGATTTTATCGATGGTCTGGATGCCAGCTATTTTCCGGGCTTTGCCAGCGTCCTGGTGATCGATCCGGATCAGCCGAATAACCGCTTGATACGCGGGCATGTCATTGGCGGCGCGGGCAGCCCCATCGGCAGGCTCTGGCAGAAGGGAACCGCCCAGGGAGCCGAACGGAACACCTTCCGCAAGCTCGGGCTCGCGGTGCATGACAGCAACGCCTGGTATTACGACCTGATCAAGGGAGTCATCAAGGCGAACTTCAATCCCAACACCAGGATCTCTCGCTACAATCCGAATCTCTCGGTCTATATGGCGGTTGATAAGTCCGATCTGGTCTGGGCGGATAAGTCAGGCGGCCAGGTTCCCCAGTTGAAAAAGGGACACACCACCGAGTTCTGTTTCGGTCCGATGGGAACCTTCGAGATCACCACCCTTGGTCAGATGGTCGACAAGTCACAATGGAGTAAGAGACGTACCGTGGTCGGAAATCGTGGTGGCGACGAAGAGGTCCCGGCGGATCTTTTTCCGTTCCGTCGTAAGATCAGGACGGTCGTCAAGGTGTTCGATGTTCTGAGGCATACCAACCAGTTCCATTTCCAGAAAACCTTCAATATCGGCGCCCGCTCAAGCAAGAACGATCGCAAGTTTGTCCAGACCTGGCCTGAACCGATGAACGCGCTGACGGAGCTTTATTCGCAGGGCTCGGCTCGTGATGGCCGTGTGGAGCTTGCCGGCCTGCTCGATGCCCGTCGCCAGCAGAGTCCGTATACCTCCAGGAGCCAGATGTTCGGCAGGGATCCGAGTATTCTCGCGGAGCACTCTTTTTCCGAGCGCGATCCGCAGAATGTCAGTCGGCTTCGAAGGTCGCTCCAGGGAAGCGGCGTCAGCTTCTTTGGCGATGAGGTCAGCGATGCTCTCAAGGGCGTCTTTGACTTCAACTTCAGCCGTTTCCAGAGAAAGTACAGGGAATTCTATCGTCTCAAGACGCTTCAGAACCTGAACGTCTTCCGGGGTAATGTGGCGGCGCAGTACACCGATCCCATTGTCGGTAAAGAGGAGATCGGAACGGATCTCTTCCCGGATGGATTCAATTCCAGCCTCCTTCGCCAGCAGCACCTCGGCAACAGGTTGCTGGTCCTTCCGGCGCGGCAGCGTATTGGAGAGGTCGGCCTCGGCGGCGGCAACGTGAGGATCGGGTCCGCCGGTATTGGCAGTCGAGGACAGAATATTCTCGGTAACGTTCCCTATTATCGCGGCGGGA
>DODI01000125.1:0-6745 GCA_003509045.1 Planctomycetota bacterium
TGGGCAGTGGGGAGCTGGCTTCCACTGGTTACGCTTACGAGCCTCGTTTTCATTTTCCGAGAGAGGCTGCCGGAGCCCTGGGTTTTCATGTGGGTTTTAGCCTTCGCCTTGTTCTTCGGTTGCAAGTGGCTGACCTTCTGGAGAGCCTGGCATCGGGGGGGGGCGGTTGGGCTTCGAGGAGCCCTGGGCTATCTGTTTTTCTGGCCGGGCATGGATGTCGGACCTTTCATGGATGACGCTTCTCCTGCTGGTCGCCCGGGAGCGAAGGAATGGCTTGCGCCTGTTCTCAAGACGGCGCTTGGTGCAGTAGTCCTCTGGTGGGTGACGCCGCTGGCTGCTGAGTCGCCTTTGACGGCCGGCTGGTGCGGTATGGCCGGGCTGATCCTGATTTTGCATTTCGGAGTCTTCCATTTATTAGCTCTCGTATGGAGATGCGCCGGTATTCCCGCGGAGCCGATCATGAACTCTCCCGCTACAGCCACCTCCCTGAGCCTGTTCTGGGCAGAGCGCTGGAATCGAGGCTTCAATGAGCTGGTGCATGTCTTTCTCTTCCGACCGACCTATCGAAAGATCGGCGTTGCAGGCGCCATGTTCCTGGTCTTCCTTGCCAGCGGGCTCATACACGACCTGGTGATCTCGGTTCCGGCTCGGGCCTGCTACGGCCTGCCCACGGTGTACTTTCTTCTGCAGGGTTTCGGGATCCTGCTCGAGCGGACAGCGCCGGCTCGGAGGCTTGGTTTGAACCGGGGAATCGCCGGCTGGCTCTACATGGCGGTATTTACTCTTGGCCCGGCTCCCTGGCTCCTCTTCCCCCCAGCCTTTGTTACGCGTGTGATGAACCCTTTTTTCGAAGTGATTGGTGCATTATGAAAACCACCGAGCTCCTGATTCTTATCGGCAGCCTTCTGCATTTTTCGACCCTGATTGCGGCGGTCATGGTTCCCGGCAAGCTCAACTGGAAAGGCGAGCTTGCCAAGCTGGCGCCCTTCCTGCGCACGATGTTCTGGGTGTACGGAGCCTTTATCTTTCTGTGCATCACCTCCCTGGGGGTGATCTCGGCCGTTAACTACAGCGAGCTGACGGCGGGAGGCACGCTGGCCCGATCCTTCTGCGCCTTCACCGCTGTTTTCTGGGGTCTTCGGCTCTTCACGCAGTTCTTTGTTTTCGACGCGAGTGAATACCTCACTAACTGGTTTTACAAGGCCGGCTACCATGGTCTGACGCTCGTCTTTATCTACCAGGTCGCGGTTTACGGATATTTCGCTTTCGCGCCTGGATTGAATTGAAACCGGTTCTACCGAAAGGAGTCGATATGACAACCGCTGTCTGGATCTACCTGGCCTATACGCTCGTCAGTGTCCTCATGACGGCGTGGGTGGCCCGAACGCTTCACAAGAATGGGCGCATCTTTTTGCTGGAGGCCTTCAATGACAACGAGGAGATGGCCGATTCGGTGAATCACCTCCTGGTGGTGGGTTTTTACCTGATCAACCTGGGGTTTATTTTTCTCTTCCTGCACTATGGGACCAAGCCGGTCAATCTGGAAGAAGGAGTCGAATATATTGCCACCAAGCTTGGGGTCGTGCTGCTGGCTCTCGGCGGTATGCACTTTTTCAATATGTTCAACTTCGACAGGATGAGAAAGAAGGGCCGGCGCGCCAGCCTGAACAATCCGCCGGCCGGGGGCTCGGGGTTGACTCCAGGGAGCTGATCTCTCCCCGGGTAGGCTTAACCTTCACAGGTGTCTGTCCTGCAGCCGAGCTCCTGGTCGCTGTCAAAACCGGAAGTTTCACAGCTTGTTGGAGGAGGAAGTTCCGGGCCGCCAAGAAAAAGGAAACTGAGGGTGTAGGTCGCGTCAGAAATATCGACATTTCCATCGGCATTCGAGTCCGCCGCGGCGAGGCAGTCGGGAGGCTTGCTCCCCAGGAAGAGATAATTGAGTGCATGTACCGCGTCTGATAGACCCAGGGCGGCGTCTCCATTGGAGTCGCCGCGCAGGAAGAAAGGAGCGGGAGCGCAGCGATCGCCAACCCCATCTCCATTCCCGTCCGCCTGGGCGGGATTCGCCTCTAATGGACAATTGTCCTCTTCGTCGATGACCCCATCGTTGTCGTCATCCTCGTCGCAGTCATCTGGAAGCCCATCTCCGTCGGTGTCGAGCCCTTCGGTTTCGGAGCAATCTATCACGGGGCCGATCGTTGCCCGGAGACTGTTTGCAGCCAGCCAGCGAATCTCCTCCGCTGAGAGGGCCCGTTCGTAGAAGGCGAATTCATCGATGCTCCCGCCCCAGTCGGTTACATGTCCCCAGGAATTGGAGGACAGGTCAGCCCCTAGCGCGAGACCGTTGTAGACGATGGGAGCGGGCCAGGTTCTGCTCCAGTCAGCAGCTGGAGGAACAGTGGTCCCGAATCTTGGCAGGCGCATCAGCTCTCCGTCCCAGTAGAGCCAGTTGGAAAAGCCGCCGATCGGGTCTTCAGAGTATACGTAGGCGAGATGATGCCAGCCGCGATAGGGAGTGTTGTTGCCGCCCGGAGCTGGATAGTTGCGAGGAGGGGTTCCTCCTATGTAATTGGATGGGGTGTACCAGGTGCTGCCGCCCATGTGGGCTGAAAATGTCGCCTGTTCTCCGGTTGGCATATTGAAGAATCCCGCCCGGTTGATTTTCATTTCGTCGGCGCCGGGGAAGGCTGACAGCACCACTTCACCGCGGTGCGCTCCCCAGAATGCGTCGCCATTTACAGCCGGGTTCAGCTCGATCCAGAGAGAGATGGTTCCAGAGCCGGCGAGGACATACTCTTCATCTATCCTTACATGTCCCAGGGGTTGACCTAACGGGCGATGGATGCTGCTTACACAGAAGTCGCCTTCGTAGCCGAAGGCCCCGGGACGCCAGCTCATGAGTGTGCCAACGTCACCGGTCACTCCTTCGCCAAGGGGTGCTGCTGAGGCCCCACTCCCTTCGTCAAAGAGATAGGCGCGAATGGGGGGGCCGGGATGGACTCCTTGCGCCCCGACCTTCACGGATGTGAGGGAGAGTATGATTCCGAGAAAGGCGGCAAGGATAGCTGGGCGCATGCTGGTGTCTCCTGAAAGTACTTTCAGTCCAGAGGCATAGCAGACTTCAGGGTAACTGAGGCTGAGCTGAACTCAAAATTTAATAAACTCGGGGCGCGTTCTCGCCTCTTTTGCGGCCAGGGCTTCCTGAAAGTAATTAGATGCAGTTAAAAAGAACTTTTTCGGAAACAAATTGCCCTTGCTTGGGTCCAAGACTCTGTAAGCTGAAACAAAATTCCTATCGGAGGCCCGAAATGTTCAGAACACTGTTGGCGGCGTTTTCTCTGGCTCTTGTCCTGGTTCCGCTCAGCCTGCGAGCCGATGGCTTCATCTATATTCCTGAATATCCTGATGTGATTCGGCAGCCAGGGAGGGTTCGCCCGGTGGTGAGACCTCACTTTCCCTTGTCGATCACCCGGCATCGGGTTCATGCCGAGATCGCAGAGGGGCTGGTGAAAACCCGTGTCGAGGAGACCTTCTACAACTCCTCGCCAAGGCAACTCGAAGGCTTCTACATGTTTCCTCTCCCCGATGGCGCTGTCGCCAGCGGTTTTGTGATGAAGATCGGCGGCAAGGAGGTCAAGGGTGAGATTCTCGAGAAAGACAAGGCTCGGTCGATTTACGAGGGAATCGTTCGCCGGGCAAAAGACCCGGGACTCCTCGAATACGCAGGCCAGGGCCTGGTAAGGGCCCGTGTCTTCCCCATTCCGGCCCGGGGCGAGGTGGAGGTCTCCATCGAATATGTCCAGGAGCTTACTCCCCAGGGCGGCCTGTATCTGTATCGCTACCCGCTCTCTCCGGGAAAACACTCGATGGGTCCTTATAAGGATGTAGCCTTTGACGTCAACATCAGCTCAAGCCGTGTCCTTCGTTCGATTAATTGCATCTCCCACAAGGTTGGCGTACACAGGGCCGGCGACAAGAAGGCAAGGGTCGTCTTCGAAACGCCCCGACTTGATTCCCAGGGGGACTTTCTCCTGATGTGGAACGTTGGCGAAGATGCCCTGGCGCCCCTCTGTCTCGTGGCGCGTGGCCATGAAGAGAAAGGCTATTTCAATATCACTCTCTCTCCGAGGGTTGATACGAAGGAAGAAAAGACACCGAAGGATGTGGTCTTCGTGATCGACACATCCGGAAGCATGAGAGGGCACAAGATTGAGCAGGCCCGCAAGGCGTTGGTGTATTGCGTGGAGGGCCTCAATGAAGGAGATCGTTTCAACATCATTGATTTCTCGATTGAGGCCAGGAAGTTCGCTCCCGCCCTGGTGGAAATCAACCAGGACGCTCGCGGCCGTGGACTCACCTACGCCAGGTCGCTTGAGTCCGGCAGCGGCACCAACCTCGAGGAGGGCATGCGTTTCGCGCTGGCTGACCTCAAGACGGCAGAGAGGCTTCAGATGGTGGTCGTGCTGACCGATGGCATGCCGACGATCGGCGTGACCGATCCCGGGAAAATTCTCGCCAGCATCAAGCAGGCCAATACCGGCAAGCGCAGGGTGTTCGTCTTCGGGGTAGGCCAGAGCCTGAACGCGAAGCTCCTTGATCGGATCGCGGGTGAGTCCCGCGGAACCACCGAGTACATTCGCGACAGAGAAGATATCGAGCTGCGTCTCTCTTCCTTCTACGACAAGATCGACTCGCCCGTACTCACCAACCTTCGCATCAAGTTTCCCGATGGGGGCATCACCGATGTCTTCCCTCGCGATCTTCCGGACCTCTTCCACGGTGTGCAGTTGAGCTTGTTCGGCCGATACCAGCCAGGCCAGGTTGGGGGCGGGAACAAGAATCGAACCGTTCTGTTGAGCGGAAAATACCTCGGTGAGGAAAGGACCTTTGAATACAGCTTTGATTTTTCAGGCGAGGCGGGCCCGGGGAAGGACCAGCTCTCGAGGTTGTGGGCGTCGAGGAAGATCGGCTACCTGTTAGAGCAGATTCGGCTGAATGGCGGGGCCAAGGAATTAAAGACCGAGGTGATTCGTCTCAGCAAGCTTCACGGGATCATTACGCCCTATACCTCCTACCTCATCGTTGAGGAGGGGGCCCTGGCTGGAAACACGCCTGAGCCCGGGGCTCCGCATCCCCTGGGCACTCCAAGGGTTCGGGATGCATTTAGAGGCGGTGCCAAGCCCGGAATCAAGAGGAAGAACGCCAGGAGCAGCGCAGCCGAAGCTTTTGACAAGGATCGCGGAGCTGGGGCCGTTGAGGCCAGCAGGGCGATAGAGGCCTTGAAAAGATCCTCTCTTGGGGGAAGCCCCGGGAAAAAATCTGGGGAGAGCCAGGGTGGAAGAGAGCTGATCACGCGGGTGGGCCCCTTCACTTTCTACCTGCAGGGCGAGCGCTGGGTTGACTCCCGGTTGACTGTAAAGAAGAGCGCGATGGAGCCGCTCAAGCTTGCCTGGCTCTCGAAGGAATATTTTGAATTTCTCAAGGCCCATCCCCGTGCCGGCAGGATCCTGGCTCTTGGTTCCGAGGTCACCTTCATCTGGGACGCCAAGGTGATCAGGGTAGCTTCAAAGTAGCCTCTTTTAAGGTGTTCGGTCGGTAGTTTCCGGCCTCAGCCTCGAGTGTGTCTTTTTGCGGAAAGATCGCTCGAGGCTGTTTTTTTTAACAAATAAGTCCTAGGCCGAGCGATTCTTGCTTGGGACCAATTGGGACCTTACGATGGGAGGCTGGTCGAAATCTATAACATAGAAAAGGTGTCACAAATGAAAAAGGCAACGCTCTGCTTTGTCGGGGCTTTTCTGGTTGCGCTGCTGTCCTTGCCGGGACCTGCAGGGGCTGGTGAGCCGGCTGGAACTACAGTCAACGGCGATGTGAATTGCAGCGGCCAGCTGGACCTGGCGGATGCGATTTTTTCGCTCAACTATCTGTTTCTCGGGGGAGAGGAGCCCTGTCCCTTCGCAGAGCCTGCAGGAGGAGGTCCGGAGGTCGCCGAGCTCGAGGCGGAACTGGCCGGGTGTAACGAGGCGCTTGCCAGCCGTGAAGCCGAATTGGCCGCGCGCGATGACGAAATCGCCGCCTTGCGTGCGGAGCTGACCCAGACCCAGGTGGATCTTTCGGGAGCGCTGAGGGATCTCATCTCAACTCAACGCGCGTTGCTGACGGCGGAGGCGAGAATCCTCGAATTGGAGGCGGCCGAGGGACCCTGCGGGGAGCAGGTAGATGAATTGACAGCCGCCCTTGAGGTCTGCAGGGGGGATCTCGAGGCCAGCGGAGTGGAATTGGAGGAATCCCGCCAGGAGACCGAGACGGCCCGCCTCGATACGGAGGCCGCCCGAGAGGAAACCGAGGCGGCCCTGACCGATCGGGACAGCCTGGTTGGGCAGCTCGATGAGTGTCGGAACCCGCGCATTGACTTCACCACCGTGGCGCTTTCTGTGGAGAAAGATCCCGGGGTATCGGTTCTTACCGGCAAGCTGGATCTGCTGAGGAGGATCAGCCCGACCGCTCCGGATGCGGTGCTTGCCCAGCAGGAGATGGTCACCTTTCAGCTTGGGACCGTGTCAGAAGAGCCTGGGGGTGGAGAGAGGGCTCTTGTCTATGACACCCTGTCGAGGGCTCTCTGTTCGATCGACCTCTGCTCTGGAGAAGACTGCGACGAAGAGGGCAGGGTCAAGCTTCATTACACAGGGGACGGCCTTGCGGAAGAGCTCGCCGAGGTTGATATTTTTGAGCCCTTTCCTGCTCTGAA
>DODI01000487.1:0-8558 GCA_003509045.1 Planctomycetota bacterium
CACGTGCAGGCCTACGCGACCCGCATCGGGAGGATGTCACGTCCGGAGGGAGAGCCGGCGCCGGGGTGGGTGAAGGAGTATATCTCCTGGGGAGTGGGCCCGCGCGCGGCGCAGGCTCTGATCCGCTCGGCCAAGGCCCACACCCTTCTTGCCGGCAGGTTTTCAGTGACCCGGGCCGATGTCAGGGCCGTGGCCCTCCCGGTTCTCAGGCATCGGCTGGTTCCGAGTTTTCACGCTGAGGCAGAAGGCCTCGGCCCGGATGACATTGTCGACATGCTTCTCGATGATGTACCGACCTTCAATCCCAGGAATGAATACGATGAAGTCAGCCGACGGATTCTTCGACTCTGAGCTCATCGCGCGTCTCTCGCGTCTCGAGCTGGTAGCCAAGCGCATCGTCGATGGCTTCCTTGCGGGAAAGAACAAGAGCTCCCGCCACGGGTTCAGCGTCGAGTTCGTGGAGCACAGGGAATATGTCTCCGGCGACGATCTGCGCCACCTTGACTGGAAGGTGCTTGGCCGGATGGACCGCTACTATATCAAGCGCTACGAGGAGGAGACCAACATCACCGCGCTCCTGGTGCTCGATGCCAGCGCCTCGATGACCTACAGCTCGGGAACCCTCAGCAAGTTCGAGGTTGGCGCCACCGCGGCGGCGGCCCTGGGATATCTCCTGCATCGCCAGCGTGATGCCGTCGGTCTCGCGGTCCATGACCAGAACCTGAAGGAATTTGTTCCTCCCAGCGCGAAGACCCTGGCCCTTGCCGGTATCGCCGCGCGGCTGAAGGGCCTGAAGCCGGAGGGGAAGACCTCGATGAAGGAGGTGCTCGAGCGAGTGAGCCTCCAGCTCCCGCGCCGCTGTCTCTTTGTGTTGATCTCGGATTTCTTCGTTTCCCAGGAGGAGATCGACGCGACCCTGGGCTTCCTGCACTACCGCGGCCATGATGCCGTTGTGTTGCAGGTGCTCGACCCGGACGAGCGAGAGTTTCCCTTTGAGTCGAATATTCTTTTCAAGGGGCTCGAGGATGATCGGCAGCTTCTTACCGAGCCGCATCGCCTTCGTGAGCGGTATCTCGAGGTTCTCGAGGGCGCGCTGGGACATCTGAAGAAGTCTTGCGAGGGATGCGGCTTCGATTACCAGTTGATCACCGGTCCCGAAAAAATCTCAGAGGCTCTTGCGAAGCTGCTGGCCCAGAGGGCTCGGCGGCGCAAGGCCGCATCGAGGAATAGATAGGGGAGCGCCGATATGTTTGTAAATCCGCTGCTTCTCTTCGGCCTCGCCATGGTGTCGGCCCCGGTCATCATCCATATCCTGAACAAGCGCCGCTACCGGGTGCAGAATTGGGCGGCGATGGATTTTCTTCTCGCCGCGCAGGTAAGCAACCGCCGCCGGGTCAAGTTCGAGGATCTCATCCTGCTTCTTCTTCGGATGGCGATCATCGGCTTCCTGGTGATGGCGGTCGCCCGGCCGGTGTTGAGGGGGCTTGCCGGCTGGAGAGAGGACAGCAGGATTGTTGTCATGGACGACAGCTTCAGCATGGAGGCCGTCTCCGCTACGGGCAAGGTCTTCGATACGGCCCGAGAGAGCGCGGTAAGCCAGGTCCAGGATGCGATGGGAGGCTCGGTTCCCGTCAGTGTCTGGCTGGGAAGCAGACCTGAGAGCCTGCTTGGAAAGGTCGAGGGGCAGGTCCAGGGCGGCGTTGTGACCGGCGGGAGCTCCGCTGGAACGTCGGCGGAGACCCTGGCCTCACTGGCCGGCCGCGACCTGCTGGACTCCCTGCGGGAGGTTGCAACGAGCGACCTGCCGCTGGATTTCCCCCGGGTCCTGAGAAAGCTGATTGATGAGGCCAAGGGCTCCGCCGCTCCGGTCGTCCGCTCGGTGGTGCTGGTCAGTGACTATCGCCGCCGGGACTGGCTGGCGGAGGATGGAAGCCTGGCAGACTCGCTCAAGGTTCTCTTCGAGGAGATCAAGCGCGAGGACCTGGTCGATGGCTTTAATTTCCAGTTTGTCGATGTGAGCGCCGGCGCCCTGGACAATACCGCGATAACCGGCTTCTCCATCGAGTCCGATCCCGTCCTTGCCGGTGTCCCGGTTCGCATTGCCGTCGAGGTGACGAACTACGGCAAGGAGCCACGGGTCCGGGTAGAGGGTAACGTCGAGGTGGGCGGCTCCGACAGCGATGAGTTCGTCGCGCGCCATAAGATTCCCCTGCCGACGATTGAGAGCATCGCCCCGGGAGAGACTGTGCGCGTTGAGATCCAGCACATCTTCACCGAGGGGGGCGAGTATCCCCTGAAGGCCGGAATTACTCCTGACCGTCTGGCGCGCGATGATGAGAGCGTGCTGGTGGCCGTCGTGCGTGATTCCCTGCAGGTGGCCCTGGTGGATGGGGCGCCCTCCGCCAACCGATTCGCGAGTGAATCGGGGCTCCTTACCGCGGCCCTCTCTCCCCGGGGAGACGTTCCTTCAGGTGTGTCAGTGAGGCTGGTCGAGGGCGAGATCGATGCGAAGGAGCTCGAGGATGCCGACAGCGTCTTTATCCTCAACCGCTCGAAGCTCAGCCGCGCCGAGCAGGCGGCCCTGGGCGCCTTCGCCGGCTCCGGAGGCGGGATCGCCTACTTCCTCGGCAATAAGATAGATGTTGAGAGCTACCTCGAGCTTGCCCGCCCGCCTGCCGAAGGGCCCGCCGCGAGACCTGTCCTCTTTCCGGCGATCCTCAAGGAGGTCGCGCCTGCGGCGGCGCTTCATCTCGATTTTGGAGAGAACGACCATCCAACCCTGGAGCTCTTCCGCGGCCTGAAGAACTCTTCCTTCGACCATGTGATCTTCCGGCGCTTTTTTCTGCTCGAGCCGCTGCCGGGGGCCACGGTGGTCGCGAGCTATGATGATGAGCTTTCCACGCCGGCGGTGATCGAGGGCCGGTACTCACTGGCTGGGCGGGGCGCGCTCGCAGAGGGAGAGAAGGAATCAGCTGAAGATTCGGCCGGGACCGAAGGCCGCGGCCGAATCGCCGTGTTCAATACCACGGCCGATCGCGACTGGGGTGACTGGCCAACCGACTATACCTACCCGATCCTGATGCAGGAATGGGTTCGCTACCTGTCCCGGAGCTATAGCCGGGGCCGGGTTTCGCAGGCCGGAGATGCCCTGCGGCTGGAGGAAAAGCCCGGTGTGAGCTACAGGATCGAGCCTCCTTCAGAAGACACCTCTTCGGAAGCGAACCCGGCAGATGAGGTTCGCGTCGGCCTTGGAGAGAGCTACCGGCCGCACTCAGCCGGGCTGTTCAGGGTTGTCGAGGAAACCGCCGCCGGGGATACCGAATCGGCGACCTCAAGCTGGTACTCGGTTCGCCGCGCGGCTGGCGAGAGCGACCTGGCTGAATGCGGCGAGGAGAGCCTCAGGGCTGCCCTGGCCGGTACGGGAATCCGCTTTGTCATCGGCGGCAATGTTGACGTAGACGCCTTCCGAAGAGACCAGGAGGGAGAGGTCTGGCGCTGGCTCGCTCTTGCGGCCGGGGTCTTCCTGCTCCTGGAGCTCTTCGCGGCCTGGTGGTTTGGCAGAAAAGTATGATGTGCCTGGAACGATTCGAGGTGAGCAAGTGAACTCCTGGCTGAGAACGATATTCGGTCTTGAGGAGGGAGAGACTCCCGCTGGAGGTGAGACCTTCTGGGAGTTCTCCAGCATGCCCCAGGGCTTCTGGCTGGCGGCCTCGGCGATCCTGTTGCTGGGGAGCCTGGCTTTTATCTGCGCTCTCTATTTCAGGGAGCGCCAGCTGGGAATCTTCCAGCGCTCGGTGCTCGCGCTGCTGCGCCTGGGCTGCCTGGTGCTGGTGGTCCTGATTCTGCTCAACCCGCGTCTGTTGACGGAGATCCGGATCGATCGTCCCGGCAAGACGGTGCTGCTGCTCGATGATTCCGCCAGCATGCAGGAGAAGGACAAGCTTGATGAAGAGTCCTTTCGAGTGATCGCCAGGGCGACTGATCTCGACCCCGGCAGGCAGCCCACGCGCTCGGAGATCATCGTGGCGGCTGTCGAGAAGAAGCTCGCTGTCGCCGATGAGGAAGAGAAATCTTCGCTGCTCGAGCTTCTTGGCCGCAACAACGAGCTAGCCTTCTTCACCTTCGGCTCGGAGCTCAAGGAGGTCGGGCCCTTCGTCAACGGACAGGCGCCGGCCACGGCTCAGGGCGAGACCCGGATTGGCGATGCCCTCGTCGAGGTGGTCAAGGAATTCGAGCGGGACCCGCTTGCGGGCATCATCGTTCTCTCCGATGGCCGCAACAACTCCGGGGCTTCTCCCATCCGGGCTCTCGACGCCATCTCGCTTGGCCGCCGGGTGCCGATCTTTACCGTCGGGGTGGGTATCGCTAAGCAGCCGATGAACTTTGTCGTCCAGGAGTTGAGCATACCGTCTCTTATTGAGGTGGATTATCCCCTGGAGATTGACGCCAAGGTGCTGCTCTCGGGTATCCAGCGTACGGTCAAGGTACAGCTCCATCGCAGCCGGCAGGATGGCCGCGACAGGAAGCTGGTTGATGCCCGCAACCTTACGCCGAAGAACAAGATGCTTGAAGAGCGTCTGCGGTTTACCGACAGGTTGGCTGAGAAGGGCAAATATCGCTACACCCTCAGCATCGAGCGCGACCAGCGCGAAATTGAATGGCGCGACAACCTGCAGAGCGCGGAGGTGACGGCCGCCAGCGAGCTTCGCCGGGTGTTGCTGATGGCCGGCCATGCGACCAACGAGTACCGTTTTCTACGTAACCTCGCGATCCGTGATGATGGGATCCAGGTCTCTTGCTGGCTTAGCAGCGCCGATACCGAGTATCCCCAGGACGGGGATATTCTCATCACCGAGTTGCCCCAGACCAGCGAAGAGCTGCGCGAATATGATGTGGTGCTCATGCTTGACCCACAGCCCTCGACCGTTACCCCCGCCCTGCAGGATGCGCTGGTTGACTTCGTGACGGAACAGGGCGGCGGTCTCGCCTTTGTGGCTGGTGAGATCAACACCCATGCCCTGGCGCGAGCTGAACGATTCAGGAAGCTGCGAGCCCTGCTGCCGGTCGAGCTCGCCTCGGCCCGGGCGCCTCTATCCGGCAGGATCTTCGATAAGGGCTGGTTGCCGACCCTTACCGCAAGAGGGAGGTCCTATCCCCTGTGTCGTCTCAGCAACGAGCCTGTCGAGAACCTGGCACTCTGGCAGCGGCTGCCTCCATTCTATTTCTGGTACCAGGCCAGCCGCCTGCGGCCCGGGGGCCTCTCGCTGCTGCAGAAGGAGTCCGACATCATCGCGGCCACACACCGTCTCGGTTTTGCCGAGGTCTTCTACCTGGGAACCGATGACTTCTGGCGCTGGCGCGCTGGCGAGGTTGGAATTCACGAGCGCTTCTGGGCGGCGATTATTCGCCAGCTCTCTCTTGGCAAGCAGCAGGCAGGTACGCGCCGGGCGACGATTGAGACCGACAGGGACCGCTACAATAAGGAAGAAGACGTCCGGGTCAATGTTCGCCTGGTGGACTCGCGCCGCCGCCCGGTGGAGAGCGCCGCGGTGGAGATCTTTATCGAGTCGGGCAAAAAGCCCCAGGCTGAAGTGCAGCCGCAGAGACCAGGCGAATCGGCCGCTTCGGCGGGAGAAAAAATCCGCAAGAGATTGACCCTCGCGCCGGTTCCCGGTTCGCCCGGCAGGTACAGCGGGATCTTCAGGACGGCGGAGGCCGGTCATTACCAGGTCAGCCTGGGCGAGGAGGCGAGGAGCTTTTTCGAGATCGTTGATATCTATGCCGAGCTTGAAGACCTCTCGCCTGATTTCCGGTCTCTCGAGCAGGTGGCGGAATCCAGCGCCGGCCGCTTCTTCACCGTGTCACCGGAGCTCAGGGAGCTTGGCGACCCCGGCCTGATTCCTGATGCCTCGATCAGCGAGGTGCTTGCCCGCCGGGCTTCGACCGTCTGGGATTCGGCGATGATGATGCTCCTTTTTACGGGGATGCTGGTGTTAGAGTGGATTCTCAGGAAGCTCTGGAGGCTAAATTGATGGATCTAAAATCAACCAGCCGTCATCATTTCCCTGGTGGAACCTTCGGCAGGGTTCCGGCGATATGGAGGTTGAGATGAAAAATAAAAGCCGTCTGCAGGATCCGGCGCCCGCTCTGAACAGACTCTTCCAGCGTCTTGAGAAGAAGTATTACAGCCTGCTGGCCTGGCATGGAATCTCGGCGATCTTTCTCATGCTGGCGATCACCGCCGGCCTCTCCTTTATCCTGGATTTCACCTTCGAGCTGCATTGGACGCTGCGCCTGGCGGTCCTGGCCGCGGCTGTGGCTCTCTGGGTCCGGGTGTTGATCCGGGGGCGGACAAGGATACGTTCCGCTCTCTCCAGGGAAGATCTTCTCGCTGCGGTCGAGAACAGCTCAGCTGACCTCGAGGGCGAGCTCGCCAATATTGTCGAACTCCGCGAAGAGCTTGCCGCGGAGCCGGGGGCTGCGGCGAAGCGGTCTGAGCTTGAGAAGGAGCTTTTTGACAGGGCCCTCTCTGAGTCTCAGCAGGCGGTCAGCGACCTGGAGATCGGCCGTGTCCTGGCCACCGGCTCGGTACGAAGGAACCAGCTGGCTGCGGTGGGAGCGATCGCTCTCCTGCTCTCCTGTGGATTTCTCTTTCCCGACCAGGCGGCGCGCTGGGTTCATCGGAACCTGGCGCTCTCCTCTACCCATTGGCCTCGGGAGACACATTTTTTTCTCGAACGCGTCGAGCCCGTCTGGCATCACCCGCGCAAGGCGCGTCTGGATTTGCGCGGCTGGGTAAATGGCAATCCAAGAGATGTGTTCATCGTGGTTGAGTCCGGCGGCAGCAGCCGTAAGAGCCGGCTGGTTCCCGGGATCACTCGTGAGGGGACCTGGGCGACGGCCTCGGCCGTAACCGAGGGCGGCCCCGGAGCCGGGGAGGCGGTCAGCGTCAGGGCAGCGGCGCTCAGCTACAGCATTCCAAGCGTCCTGGACTCCTTTGATTTCTACTTCCTGGGTGGTGACAACCGCAGCAGGAAAACCAGGGTTGAGATTCATGACCGCCCGAAGGTTGTCTCTTCGGTGCTTCGCATTCGCGCTCCTGAACACACAGGGCTTGGCGAGAAAGAGCTCTCGAATCCTGCCGGGGAGGTCGAGGTCATCGCCGGCTCGACTGTGGTCTTCGAGGCGGAGTGCGATGGAGAGCTGAAGAGCGCCTGGGGGAGGTTTGGTGAAGACGGCCAGGGCGAGGCGGAGCTCCTGGGGGAAAAGGGCTTCCGGTATTCTTTCGAGGTGACAGTGAGCGGCTTTTTCGAGGCTGGAGTGAAGGGCCGCCGGTGGGGATTTGACAGCGAGGAGACCCGCCTGGCGCTGGTCGCGCTGCCTGACGCGCAGCCCGAGATCGAGCTGCAGGTCGCGGGAGAAATCCGGGAGGTCACGCCGGAGGGAAGAGTTGAGTACAGCCTCCATGCCAGTGATGATTTCGGTTTCTCGGAGCTGCAGCTTCTCATCGGAGGCCTGCAGGCCGAGACGCTTGAAGACGGCAAGCCAACACCGGCCGAGCTCCCTCCCTGGGATGCCGTGAAAACTGATGACGGCATGGCTGTCGACATCCAGGGGACGATCGAGCTGGCCCCGCTGGCCCTGGAGCCGGGGATGAATCTCAGCTTCCGGGCGGTGGTCCGGGATAATGACGGACCGGGAGGTTACAAGGAAAGCTTCTCCGAGGAGATCAACTTCGCGGTCGTTTCCGCTGAGAAGCTCAAGGAGAAGCTCGACAAGGTGAGGGTGAAGGCCCAGGAACGTCTCGAAGAGCTGGCCTTCCGCGAAGGTTCGCTGGTCGAAGAGCTGCTTCGTCTTCAGGGTGACCTTTCAGAGCGTCCCGACATCTCCGCCGGTGGGGAGGGGGAGCCCGGGGAGCAGGCTGCAGGCGAAAATCGTGAGCGAAAGGAAGGGGAGCGGGAAGAGAACAATCCGGAGGGAGAGCTGGTTGAACTCGCCCGCGCTGAGCCCTCGGGGGAAGGTCAGCCGTCGTCCCAGGGAGGCAGGAATCCTTCGCAGGCACAGGGCGGCCCCGGCCAGTCCGGCCGTCCGTCCGCGGGTCAGCAGGGGCAGGACACCCAGGGAGAGCCGGGAGAACGTTCCTCCCGGCAGGAGCAGGAGGGCGAAGAGCCCGGTGAGCGGGAGCCGCGTGAAGGTGAGGAAGGCAGGGAGGGGGAACCGCGTGAAGGCGAGCCGGGTGAGCCGTCCGCAGGTCGCCAGGGAGCTCGCGCAGGAAGACAAGGCCAGTCTGGACAGTCGGGGCAGAGTCGCCAGGCAGGGGAAGCGGGAGAAAGCCCCCGGCAGGAGAATGGTGAAAGCGCAGAAGAGGCTGGTGAGCGCCGAGAGGGTGAAGAAGAGGCGCCCCGAGAGGAAGGGGAACGCGCTGAGGAGCCGAAGGTCGAACAGGGTGAGAGTGAAACGCCCGAGGGCCAGAGGAATTCTGCCGGCACGGGAAGACGGTCCCAGCAGGGGCAACAGCAGCAGGGTCAGCAAGGTCAGCGTCAGCAGGGCCAGCAGGG
>DODI01000033.1:0-2700 GCA_003509045.1 Planctomycetota bacterium
CTGCCGGCCTTCATGCCGATCTTCCATCGTGACTATATTTTCGAGGCCGCCGACGGAAGCGCCCTCGACCGCGGTCCCTGGCGCCGCCGGTGGATGGACCGCTTCGAGGAGGCCCGGTATGAGAAGCTGAGCTTCGCGCTCGAGAAGGTGCTGAAGCCGGGAGCGGAGGAGCTCTCACTCAGGGTACGGCGCGTGCTCGCCTTCAGGGAGACCGAAGGCGCCGGGCTGCAGGTTCTCGATTCGACCTTTGATGACACCTGGACCAAGACAGAGGCTGGTTGGCAGCTCCTTGTCCGCAAGGAGAGCGGAGTCCGAGCGAAGGGGACGATTCCTCCCGCCTGGGGAACGGTGATCGAGAGCCCACGGATCGCGGCCCTGTCGAGGGCCCTCGCGGCGGGGAAGAAGGAGAGCCTTGCGGCCTTCTGGAAGGAATACCAGGCGGGCGGCGGTCCGCTCATCGAGGCGGTCGCCGGCAAGGAGAAGCTCTCGCTGGTGACGACCCTCTGGCGCGCCCGCGGCGGCGAGGTCCGGGTGCGGCTCGAGGGGGGCAAGCCGACTCGGTCGGGTTACAAGTCTCTGCGCCGCCTTGGCGAGACGGATCTCTGGTACCGCAGCGAGCGCCTGTCGAAGAAGGCGCGCTATACCTACAGGCTTCACGTACAGAGGGAGGTGGTCTCGCCGGCATTCGCAGGACAGCCGAAGGAGACTTCGGCCGTAGCCTCCATCGAGACCGACCCGTTCAACTCGAAGGAGATCGATGAGGCCTCCCTCCTCGAGTTGCCGGGAGCCGCGGCTCTTCCCCTGCTCGTCGAGGTCAAGGACCGGGACTCGGGCGATCTCGAGCGGATGACGGTGCGCAGCTCGATTCTCGATGAGCGACGCTTTGTCTCGGTCTACACGCCGCCGGGCTACGATGACTCCGATGAGGCCGCGTCCTCGGGCGCCGTCTTCCTGCTCGACCGCGGCGACTACGCCAGTCGTCGCCTTACGAGAACCGTCCTCGACAACCTCACGGCTGAAAAAGCGATCGGGCCGGTAGTGGTCTTCATGCTGCACAGCGAGGGATCGAGGAGCGCTGACCTTGAAACATCAGATAGGTTCGTGCGCTTCGTCGGCGAAGAGCTGGTCGCCTGGGCGAAGGAAAACTTCAAGCTGTCAAAGGATTCGGCGAATTTCATCATTGGCGGCAACGGGGTCGGCGGCGCGATCGCCGCCTTCTGTGCCGCGGAGTTCCCCAATACCTTCGGAGGCGTGCTGTGTGAGAGCGGTGATTTCTCAAGATGCATCTCGAACGCCGATGGCGGCGGAACGAGGTGCGTGCCCGGTCGCTTCGTGAAGAATGACGAGACCAAGACGCGCTTCTACCTCGCTATTGGGGATCTCGAAAGCAACGCCCTCGCCGCGAGCAACCGCCACCTGCGCGACGTCCTGCGCGCCGGCGGCTACAAGCTCAAGTGGTCCCGCTTCGCAGGCAACCACAACACCCGCACCTGGTGCGCGGCGCTCGCCGCCGGACTGGAGATCCTTCTGCCGGGTCCCTGAAGACCTTCAGCTCTTCCTCAACCCAGGAGCTCGTTGATCACCTTGCCGCCGAATTGGGAGAGCTGCTTGAAGCGGCCGCCGTGGAGGTAGGTGAGCTTGTTGTCGTCGAGGCCGAGGAGGTGGAGGAGGGTGACGTGCAGGTCGCGGATCGGGTGGACGACGTCGACGGCCTTTTCGCCGAGCTCGTCGGTGGCGCCGATTACCGAGCCGGCGTTCACCCCGCCGCCGGCGAGGAAGATCGGCATCGCCTGGTTGTTGTGGTCGCGGCCGGCGCGCTGGCCGCCGCCGCGGATGCCGTTGTCGGGGGTACGGCCGAACTCGCCGGTCCAGATGACCAGGGTGTCCTCCAGCAGGCCGCGCTCCCTGAGGTCGCTGATGAGCGCGGCGATGGGCTTGTCGACCGAGCGGATGCGCTCGGAATGTGATTTTTCGATGTAGTCGTGTGAGTCCCACCCGGCGGTGTAGACCTGCACGAAGCGGACGCCGTTTTCTACGAGGCGGCGGGCGAGCAGGCAGCGGCGGCCGAAGTCGGCGGTGCGCTGGTCGTCGAGGCCGTAGTCTTCCCGGGTGGCGGCTTTCTCTTTTTCGATATCGAGAATCCCCGGCACCTGCAGCTGCATGCGGAAGGCCAGCTCGTAGCTCTCCATGCGCGCGGCGAGTTCATCGTGGGCAGGATGTCTGGCGGCATGGGCCTGGTTGAGGCTCGCCAGCAGGTCGAGGTTTCCGCGCTGGTGCTTGCGGGTGATGCCGGCGGGCGGGTGCAGGTCGAGGATGGGAGAGCCCTTCGCTCGCAGCGTGGTGCCCTGGTAGTGCGGCGGCAGGAAGCCGCTTGACCAGTTGGCCGCGCCGCCCTGGGGCGAGGCGACCTCGGGCAATACGATGAAGCCCGGCAGGTCCTGGTTCTCGGTGCCGAGCCCGTAGCTGACCCAGGAGCCGATTGCCGGGTCGCCGCCGAAGCGGTTGCCGGTGTTCATGTGGTAGTTAGCGGTGGGGTGGTTGATCGACTCGCCCTGGCAGCCGCGGTAGACGCAGAGCTCGTCGGCGACGCCGGCGAGGTGTTGCCAGTGCTCGCACATGTCGATGCCCGCTTTGCCGGCTTTTTTGAACCTGAAGGGGCTCTTGACGAAGTAGCGCTGCCCCGAGCCCATCGCCGAGACG
>DODI01000480.1:0-1655 GCA_003509045.1 Planctomycetota bacterium
GCAACCAGGCCGGCACCGAGCGCGCCAACTCCGACCCCAATGGCTCCAACCCGCATCAGATGCCGGGAGGTGACGTGGTCACCCGCGTAACGATGCCCGAGACCCTGCACGAACATCCCCGGCCCAATCGCGATCATCTCGGCGATGATCACGTCGAGCGTTGAGCCGCGCCGGCCGGCACCATAGTCCTCCGGCTGAGCTTCGTCGCCGCCCTTCGGATACTGGAGGGTGACCAGGCTGGCCCTGTCACGATAGGCCGCATGAGCAAACGAAACAGAGGACACATCAAGACCCTGGACGCTATCGAGACTTCTACAGCCGGCGGAAACCGACAAGAGTAGACCCGCCAGAACCAGCAAACCGTAAACGCGCATCATACACTCACCCTTCCTCACGCTTGCTATCCGCGGCCGTTCCAGGCCGGTCCCGGGCCGGTCCCGGGCCACCTCAAGAAGGAATGACTACGGCCTTCTCGAAAAGTTTTTCGCCGCCACCAGCCCCAGGCTGCCGATGCTCTCGGAGAGAAGCCGGGCAACACCCTTGTCCCTGGAATCCCTGAACGCCGACAACAGCCAGGCATTACTCTCGGTATAGATAATTCTCTGGTGAACCGTCACCTCCCGGCCGTCAAAGCGCCCTCGCGAGGTAAGCTCAAAAACTTCCCGACCGAGGGCATTCCTGCTGAAGCTCTCATCCAACACCTCGCAGCCATCGAGCATCGAATGATGCTCCTCGCGCAGAAGCTGGAGACACGCCGTTGTCGCCAGCACAGGCCCATCAAGCCGGGACAACTCGAGGCTAGCGGACAACGGACCCTTGCCGGGAGCGACGAACCGAACCAGCCCGGGACTCCTCGAGAGCTTCCAGCCGACCGGAGGACGGATCGAGGAGCCCGGAACGGGACCCTCCGCCTGTTCGGCGAGTCCAGCCGCGGCCGAGGACGGACCGGAGGCAGCTTCAGTCCTGTTTTCAGCGGATGCGAGACGTGTGACCTTTGAAGACCCGGAAGCTGAACGGCGACCGGGGACAGGCGCCCCGCTTGCGCGCTTCAGCCTGTCGAGCAGTTCGCGCGGATCCGCTGGCAGCCCCTCGGTGGAGGAATTTGAAGCGGCCGTAACCGCCTTGGCGGCAGGCTCCCGGCGAGGCGTGGTTTTTTCTTCCCTTCCAGGGTCGGCCTTGTCATATACGACCGCGGTAATAAAGCGTTTGTAGATACGCATCTTGCCGCCATCGATTCCAACAACAACCCCGGCATCATCTTTTTCTATAATCGGTCCGCGAATCACCCGGCCATTCTTCAGATAGACCGTACCGGCAAAAACCGGAGAGAGAAGGCAATAGAGACCTACAAAAACAAGCGGCAGGAGATAGCGGCTCGCCGGGGTCGAAAACATATCAATTATCCCCTTCCACGGGAGACCTCGGCTGAAGTCCCCGACGCAGGGCAGCCTTCAGCGACCCGCGAAGCTGTCGTGCCGGACCATGAACCTCGACGCCCGGTGCGAGCACCGGTTCGCCGGCCTTCCCTCCTGGAACATAGCCAGCCTCGTTGCCGCGCTCGGCCGTAGCCAGAGAGGTGTAGAGAACCGTCAGCGTCAAGGCGAGAACGCCGGCCGCGCCAACGGGCAGCCAGATCCCGAAACGAAGATGCTGAC
>DODI01000480.1:2045-9187 GCA_003509045.1 Planctomycetota bacterium
GGTTGCTGGTTCAACCGGATGGTCCATGACGGGCTCCTCTGCCCTGCTCTTCAATCCTGCGACAATGAGCCGCAGCTGGTCTCAAAAGCGGCTCCTCTACACTCCGGTAAAAGAATACTCTATCTATCGGCTCATCGTCAAACCGGCCAAAAGACATAACATATTAATTTTTAAGTATTTATAATTAAGTTGGCGCGTTTATTGGAACCAGAGGGCAACGAGAAGCCCTGATCTGCGTCTTTTAGAGTGAGAAGCTGAATAAGTGGATAATACAGGTGAAAGGAAATTAGACGGGTCGCGGGACAGCCGAGAGGCTGAAACCAAGGCCAAAAAGAGCGATTCGACCCTGATTTCCGTAATCCTGCGCGAAGGAGAATCGGAAGAAAAACAGGAGGCCTACAAGCTCCTGGTCGAACGCTACTGGAAGCTCGTGGTGGTAACACTCAAAACACGCCTTCCAGCCGAGTCCGACACCGACAGCCTCGCCCAGGAGGTATTCCTCCGGGCCTTCCGCTCACTCGGCAAGCTCACGAATCCCAAGGCCTTTGTCGGCTGGATGCTTCGAATCACCCAGAACCTTGCAACCGATCAGCTCAGAAAACACCGTAAGACCAGCTCACTCGACAGCCTGGGCCCTGATTTTCTCGAGGGCCGCCCCCCCGTCAATCGAAAGAAGACCGAAGCTGAGGCGCGGATAGAAACAGAAGATGAAATGGAAAAAGTCATGGCCGCCATCACAGAACTTCCCGAGCGCTACCAGACCGTCCTGGTTCTCCGCTACCTCAAGGGCCTCTCCAATAAGGAGATCTCGCTGAATCTTTCCGAACCGGATGGAACGATTCGCAATCGGCTCTTCCGCGCGCTCGACAAGCTGAGAAATCTCCTGCGAAAAACACCTGCCCCGGAAGCTGAAGAAAAATCAACCCGGGAACATCCCACAGGAAGCATCCAATGACCAGCAACAGCCCGGGCGGCTTTCAAAACAGCGGCTCCCATCCCGATGGTCCCGCCATCAGCTCTGTCCTGGAAAAAGAGTTCAAGCTTCACCTCGAAGAATGCAGCCTCACCGACGAGGAAGTGAAGATCATCGCCGAACTCGACCTTCTCCTCAGAAGGAGCTACCGGGATCTCGAAGAGGGAATCGAAGAGATCGGAGAAGACCGTCTCAACGGCATCCTGGAGAAGCTCGAGGCCGCGCCCGAGATCGCCGTCCTGCAGAGGACCAGGAGATCCATCCGCCTGATTCTCTGGATAACCCTCGCCCTCTCCGGGCTCCTCGCAGCCTACGCCCTGCTGGCACTGGTCCTCAAGGCCGGCGGCTTCTAAAGCGAAAACGACTCCAGCGAGAGAGGGCCGCCGCTATTTCCCGCGCGGATTGGCCGGACGGTCGAGTTGATCCCGAAGGGTCTCCGGAACCTTGTTTCCCCCGCCGGCGGGCCTGGCCTTATCGGGAGCGCCGGCAGCCGGAGCGTCAGCGGCCGGGCTGGCCGCGGCGGACGAACCTGGAAGGGCCGAATCTCCCCGGCCGCTCTCCGCTGACCCCGCTGCAGGAGCAATGCCGGAGAGAACCCCGGCGGCAGCGAGGGTAACCGTGCCAGCGCCAGGACCCACCTTCGTTTTCTCGGTGTAGTCGCCCGCCTCGCCCAGGACCCCAAAGCCTACAAGGCCCTCCTCGACGGTGAGGCTGGTGGCGCCATCCCGCGCTGAAAGCACGAATACGGTGCCGATGACGCGAGCCTGGTGTAATCCGCCGGACGATATTCGAAAGCTCTCTCCCGCCCCGCGAGGAGAAACCCTGGCTCGCAGATCGCCGCTGATCAGATTGCCATGAAAATTGCGTACGGTGCAGTCCGGATCGGTTGAGAGCCTCGCCGGGCCGGCGACATCAATCCTTGCGGCCGGGTCGCGGCCTCCATCTCCCGCACTCAGCGTGAGCGACAACGTTGTTCCGGCGGGAACATCGTAGATCCTGCCGGCCTGGAATCCCGAGCTCCCGGGCTGGGGCTGGATGAAGATGGCCTCGCTGGAAGAACCGGCAACGCGCACTCCGACCTCGTCCTGCCCTGTGACCCTGAGCCCGCCGAGGGACTGTTCGCGCCGCGAGCCGACCAACAGGCCAATAGCGATCATCGCCGGCACCAGCAGAAGCATGGCGGCAATCCCCAGCGCCCTCCTGGATCGCAACAGGGAGAAGGCCCTGTAGCCGAAGAGAAGCTTCGTGCCGCTCTTGATAGTCCGCAGGCCGTCCCCGGAAGACTCGCCGAGACCGGCGGAGCCGAAGCGCTCCCGTGAACGAGCCACGAAGCTTTCGCCAAAAGGAGAATCGACAAAGCCGGTGCTGAGCGACCTGGCCAGGAGAGCCTGCCCCTCGTACATCGAGCGGCAATTGTCGCAGCCCCTGATCTGCTCACTGACCACTGCCATCTCGCGGGCGGAAAGCTCGCGATCGATGTAGCGCCAGATGACTTCAGAGCTGCAGCTACAGTCAGGATCTTTCATGATTCCGGCGAATCCAATTTCAACGCGGCGGCAAGTTGTTTACGCAGAACCTTGCGAGCCCTGAACAGTCGGGACTCGACAGCGGAAACCGAGAGCTCCATGAACTCGGCGATTTCCTTGTAGGACAGGCCCTCCATGTGCTTGAGGGAGACGACAATCCGGTCATCCTCATCAAGCCCGGAGATGCACTCGAGCACCTGGCGGCGGCGCTCGGCATGCACGACGGCATCAAGTTGAGAAGCAGCGGGCGACTGGTCCGGGCGCCTCGAGTCGCTGGAGATCGTCGACCCCAGGACCTGGCCCTCTCCGTCCTCAGCAGCTCCAGCCTCAAGGCTGGCGGCCCGCATCCTTGGTGTTTTTCGCTGACGTAGTACATCGATCGATCGTCTCTTTACGATTCCCGCAAACCAGAACCGGAACCGGGCCGGCTCCTTGAGGCCCGCAAGAGCCTCGAAGGCGCGGATAAAAGCATCCTGAACCACATCCTCTGCGAGATGAAAATCTGACAGAACTCCGTAGGCTATAGCGCCTCCCAGCCGGTTGTATTTTCGAACCAGCTGTTCGAAAACTTCCGGCTCACCGGCAAGCACTCGCTCTACGTATTCCCGGTCCTCGGCAAGCATTTTCGCTAAACACTCATATGGCCGCGGCTCAACAGGTGCCGCCATATCCCTTAAGACGCTTACAATGTCCTAAACCTTGCGGAAAACTCCTCCTGAAGCTGCCCTACATCAAGGATACCACGGTAACTCCAATGGGCAAATAATGTTACAGATCCCTATAGTTACTGGGCGGACAATATCTGCAGGTAATTCTGGTAGCGTAAATCAGATATTTCACCTTTTTCGACCGCTTTGATGACCTTGCAGCCGGGCTCATCCAGATGCAGGCAATTACCAAACCTGCACAGGGAAAGGTGCTCGGAGAACTCCGAGTAATACCGGCTGATCTCGGCGCTCTCGATATTGGAGAGCCCGTACTCCCGGTAGCCTGGCGTATCGATCAGGCAGCCTCCCCCGGGCAGCTCGTAGAGGGTCGCGGCGGTGGTGGTGTGACGCCCCTTCCCCGTGACCCGGTTGACGTGAGAGGTCTGGATGTCAAGGTCGGGACAGAGCGCATTGATGAGGGTCGATTTACCGACGCCGGAGTGGCCCGAAAAAACGGTCACCTTGTCCTTGAGCCAGGTGGCGAGAGCTTCGATCCCGGTGCGCCCCAGCGCGCTCAGGCGAAAGCAGCTATAGCCGAGATCCTCGTATACGCCGAGACACTCCTCCAGGTCTTCACGCACCTCATCTTCATCCTCCACCTGGTCCCATTTATTGAGACAGATCGCACCCTCGACCTTTTCCCAGGCGGTGGAGATCAACACCCTGTCGATGAGAGCCCAGCGCGGCGGCGGCGTACACGATGCCATCACGATCAGAACCTGGTCAACATTGGATGCGACCACCAGCTCCTCGGCCGGCGCCTTGCCCGGCCGCAAACGTCCCCCCCGGCGCAGCGCCCTGGCGCGGCGGATCTCCGTCTTTCTCGGCAGGATCTCCTCGAGGACTGCCTCTCCCTCGCCGCAGGGCTCGACCTTCACCCGGTCCCCCACCACCACGGGAGACCTTCCTGTCTTTTCGTCCCGGAAGCGCCCCCGCAGGGTGCACAGCAGCACCTCGGAGCCGGAACGGACCCGGACATTTCTGCTCGACTTATGGATCACGAAGCCTTCCAACACGGAGGCGCTCAAACCCTGACGTCCCAGGATGACGTATCGGAATCATCCCCGCCGGCTCCGCAGAGTTCGATGGCTGGACGAACCTCCTCGGCAAAGAAGCGCTCGACCTGTGCAGCGGAGCAGCCGATATAGTCGGCCGGATCCGAAGCCTCGGATATGTTTTCGCGAACGCTCTCGAAGAGAGGGTCTTCAGCCAGCCGGAGGAGGAGATCGGCATCGTCATCTCCGCCGCGGCGCGCCTGGACCACCTCCATGGCGTGGTCACGAATGCTCTCGTGCAATTCCTGGCGATCGCCCCCCGCCTTCACCGCCAGCATCATGAGGTTCTCGCTCACCATCAGGTCGAACTCCTGTTTGAGGATCCGCTGAATGACCTCGGGATAGACGACCAGTCCCTCCACCACGTTGACCATGAGAATCAGGATGGCATCGGCCCCCAGGAAGCTCTGCGGAATCGAGAGCCTGCGGTTAGCCGAATCATCCAGGGTCCGCTCAAACCACTGCGTGGAGTGGACCCAGGCGCCGTTCTGCGCCTCGCAGATCACGAACTTCGCCAGGGAAGAGACCCGCTCCATACGCATGGGGTTGCGTTTGTAGGGCATCGCCGAGGAGCCGACCTGCCTGGTCTCGAAGGGCTCCTCCATCTCGCCGAGGCGCTGCAGTAGCCTCACATCGTTGGAGATCTTGTGGGCCGACTGGGCCAGGCCGGAGAGGGCGTGCAGGGTTGCCTCATCCTGCTTGCGGGTGTAGGTCTGACCGGTAACGCGAAACCTCGCCTCGAAATCCATCTTCTTTGTCACCATCTCATCGAGGGCCTCAACCTTGTCGATGTCGCCGTCAAAAAGACGCAGGAAGCTCGCCTGGGTTCCCGTCGTACCCTTCACGCCGCGAAAGCGCAGCCCGTCAAGTCTGAACTGCACCTCCTTCAGATCGAGCAGGAGATCCTGAGCCCAGATCGCCGCGCGCTTGCCGACGGAGGTCAGCTGGGCCGGCTGAAAATGCGTATAGGCGAGCGCCGGGAGCTCCTTGTACTCGAGCGCGAACCGTTCCAGGGCACCCAGGAGACGGACGAGTTTCGACCGCACCAGCTCGAGGGCCTGGCGGTTGAGAATGCAGTCGGCATTGTCGGTCACGTAGCAGCTCGTGGCGCCAAGGTGGATGATCCCCGCGGCCGAGGGACAGGCCTCGCCAAAGGTCTTGATGTGCGCCATGACGTCGTGGCGCAGCTCGCTCTCGTGCTGCGCGACCCGGTCGTAATCTATATCGTCAAGATGGGCGCGCAGCTCATCCAGCTGGGCCTCGCTGATGTTGAGTCCGAGCTCGGCCTCGGATTCCGCCAGCACAAGCCAGAGCCTGCGCCAGGTTCGGTAGCGATTGTCGTCGGAAAAAATCCGCAGCATCTCGGCGCTGGCATAGCGCTTGACGAGGGGGTTCTGATAGCTCTGGCTCTCGGTTGACATAGTGGCATTTTCATTCGGCATACGGTCGCAAGTCAAGGCTTCCCACCATCCGATTACAGGATAAGCCCGGACCCGAAACGGAGATCCGCCCTGAGCATCAGGACGCATCCTCTAGGCGGCGGGCGTGCAGCCGCACCGCGGGAGCGCCGCCGGGAGAGACGCTGAAGGGCTGGCAGAGACGCTGGCCGACAACCCAGACGATCTCTCCCGCGCTGACGACGAGAGGAATCCCATCCCGACCGCCGGCCGGAACTCCGCTCTCGCGCAGGAATTCTTTGAGCTTCTTGCTTCCAGGGGCACCCAGGGGCCAGACCCGGTCCCCCGGAAGACGGCCCCTCACCAGGAGGTGCCCATCGAGCGAGGACTCATCTACCCATTCTTCCAGCGTATCCTCCCCCGGCCCCCCCCATGGCTCACGGCGGGCGGAGAGAGACCAGTCCCCCCAGGCCACCGGGTCGCCATCGATCTGGAGCGAGACATCGCCGCAGGAAACCAGCGGCGGCGCGCTCTCTCCCGCCGCGGGGCTGAAGCGAAGCGAGCCCCCGGCCAGCTCGACCCGGAGCCCTCCACCGAGGTCGGCGGCGGCCAGGCTGTCATCGGGGTCCAGCACGTCCTCCGCGGATTCAAACTGCCGCCGGGAAAAGAAACCCTCAGCCCCGGGCGCCAGCTCCCTGGCCACAGCGGCGTAGACCTCACGACGAACGCTTCGCGGCCATCCCCGCAGCTCCGCCAGGGACAGGAAGACCCCTTCCCCGGCAGCGGCGAGCCGCGCGGCGGCAAGCGCCCGGGCGCCCAGGCTCTCGAGATCGCCCTGGAGACCGGCGGCCTGTTCGGCAAGATGCCCGAGCGAAGACCGAACGCCCGGATGTACATGCTCTTCCAGCAGGGGCAGCACCTCGTGCCGCACGCGGTTGCGAGGAATCTCCAGGCTCCCGTTGGTCTCGTCGGTTCGATAGGACTGTCCGCGGGCATCGAGGATATCCAGAAGCTCCGCCCTGGACCAACCCAGCAGCGGCCGCACCAGCTTAACGACGTCTTCCGTGCCGCCCAGCGGCCTGCTGGCGGGAATCCCGGCCAGCCCGGCAACGCCTGTACCCCGGCAAAGACGCAGCAGGAGGGTCTCCTGCTGATCATTATTGTGATGACCCGTCGCGATGCAGTCCAGCTGGTGCCCGTTCGCCCAGTCCCGGTAGACCGCGTAGCGAAGCTCCCTCGCCTGGCCCTCGCTCAACGGCGCGGGAGGCTCGTGTCCGGCTGTCCCCTGGAGACGAACACTGAGAAACTCTGCCCCCAGCTTCCGTGCCAGCTCCCCGGAAAAAACCTCATCCTCATCGGAGTCCGCCCCGCGCAGCGCGTGGTTCACATGGCCGAGATAGAGCTCAGGCGCACCGTCCCCGAGAGCTGCGAAATACTCGGACAACAGGATCGCGAGGGCTGTAGAATCAGCGCCTCCGGAGCAG
>DODI01000591.1:0-5047 GCA_003509045.1 Planctomycetota bacterium
TGGCGGACGAGCCGACCGGCAACCTCGACCGCGACAACGCCGAGAGCCTGCTCGAACAGCTCTCAGCCTTCACCAACGACGGCGGGTCGGTGCTGCTGGTTACGCACGACGCAAGGGTCGAAGGACACTCCGACCGAACGGTGGAGATCGAAGAAGGGCGCCTCGTCGGCTAAGCCCCATCGACTCCCGGAGATCACTTCGCCGAGATGTCGTAGCAGGAAATGTTGCCCTGGTCGCGCAGGAAGAGCTTGCCGCCGGCGACCACCGGATGCGTCCAGCAGGGTTTCGGTTCGCCCTCCCGAATCCCGCCGGTCTTGAAACGCTTATACTTCTTGAAAACGAAGGAGCTCACAAGCTCATAGCCAGCGGGGCTGATCTTCGCTATTCCCATCTTTCCATCCTCGGTGAGGCAATAGAACATCTCCTCGGCCCAGACGATGGAGCACTTGCCGAGACCTTTTCCCTCCCAGAGGACCTTGCCGGTCTTGAAATCCATGCAGACAAATTTGTGCCGAAGAGTCGAGTTACCCCCGGAATGCCCGTAGATCTTCCCATCGAGATAGATGACTCCCCCGTGATGATTCTGCAGGTCCTTGTTTGAATAAACCTGCTTGGCAGCACCGGAAGTGACAGCGCCGACCGTATACTTCCAACCATCGCTTGAAGCGGCAATCACCGGCGCAGGGGCCCCCTCGGCATCGAGTTGCAGGTCGAGAAATGCGTCACTTGAGCCGCCATTATTGTTCACCCGAACCGCGATCAGGTTGCCCTCTTTCTTCAGTATCTCTGCGGCAACCTCGACCGTACGATTCCAGTACAATGGCTCGTGATCAACATCTTCCTTGTCAACCTCCTGGCCGTTAATCCACACTGTCGCCGAATTGTCGGATGCAACCGACAATTTGAAGGCGGCCTTCGAATCAATCAGCTCCTGGGCAACTGCAAAGGTTCTCCGAAAGAGTAGTGGCTTACCCATCAAGCCTTCGCCAACGATGGTTCCCTCCTTTTCTCCGATAGCGCTCTCGCCATAGCCCACGGGCGCTTTGCCCGGGGTCCACTTGGCGTCAACAAAATCAAGCTTGAGCCACTCGTTCCCATCCCCCTTGGGAATGTAGTTCAGGTTGAGCAAAGCGCAACCCGCTCCGTAATCGCTGGTCAGAAAGACGTGATCCCCGACGACCACCGGGGTGGCACAATTAGCGATCCCGTTGTTGACTCTGGTATATCGCCAGAGAGTGCTCCCATCTGCGACCGATATGCCCAGGGCTGCCCTGTGGTTAAAATGGATAACCTGTCTCTTGCCGGCAATCGTGGCGGCAACAGCCGAGGCGTAACCGGCCCTGTCGCTCTGCCCCTTCGAGGTCCAGACGGTCTCACCTGTCTTTCTGTTAAGGGCAACCACCGCCGAATCCTCGCCCCCTGGGCCACAGATCAGCAGGTCGCCCTCGATGAGGACAGACTCAGCAATGCCCCAATTGATATTCTTTGAGTCAAATTGCTCAAAGACGTTAAACTTCCAGACCTCGGCGCCATCGACTGCCTTGAAACAACCAAGCAAACCGCTAGTGCCGAGGGTATAGACCACATCATCCACCAGTGTAGGAGTACCGCGCGGCCCCCCCCCACGGTTACTCTTGAAATGATCGCCAAGCTTGACGCTCCACAGAAGCTTGCCAGTGGCGACTTCAAAAGCGTGTAGCTTTTCCTCGGATTCCAAGCTGCCCATGGTGTAGAGACGACCATCGGAGATCGAGAAGCCTGAATACCCCGTCCCTGCCCCCTCAGCCTTCCAAAGCAGCTTCGGTCCGCCCTCGGGCCATTCTTTCAGCAATCCTGTCTCTGTGGATTTCCCATCACGATTAGGCCCCCTCCACTGCGGCCATTCACCGGAGGAATCAGCCTCAAGAGCGGCTCGGGGGAAAAAGATGGCGGCAAAACAAAGCGCCAGAAAAAATCGCCGCGGCTCAATATCGATAGAAGGTGAAAACATGGTCAGGCTCCATGAACTGATCAGGATGCGGGGGAAAAGCCGTGCAGGCCAAGCTGACCATCATAGCTGAAAATTCATCTTCACGCATTAATACGGAAGGACATCTAATCGAAAAAGTGTCCGATCCAGCGGCCAAGACAAAGGGCGATCAGGCTGAAAAAAAACAGACCGCGAGCCGTTGGCGAGAGACGATTCCAGAGAGATCTGCTGGCGGTCGGAAAAAAACCCACGCCAACCGCTAGGGCCACCAGGAGAAAGGAAAAGGGGTGGAAGTTCCATGCGGAAACAAACTCACCCTGCGCCAAGGCCAGGCAGGAACGCGTCATCCCGCAGCCTGGACAAGGGATACCGATGACCGATCGAACAGGGCAGGGAATGAGGGCGATTCCCCCCTCCGGGTTCCCGAAGAGCGCCAGATAGAGGCCGAACCCTCCGATTCCAAGCAGAAACAGCCTTGCCAGGTGTGAGTGCGTCAACATCTTGCGTCACCGGGGTGGATTATAGAACTTGTTGATCTCTTCCTGCTGAATAGCCATCGAGGCGATGGGAAACCCAATAACCGACACCGCTACACATAGCGTCGCCAGACTAGGGTTGGTATACCACTCCCGCTTACGTTGGATTTCGAGGATGCTGTTGGCCATCTGATATTCAGAGTAAATACCGTAGATACCGCAGGTGATGAGACTGAGTCCAAGCCACGACCAGAAACTGTACTCCCGCCGGCCCAGCCAGGCATTCAGGACCCTGAATTGCCGCGCCTGCCAGAACAGGCTGTAGATTCCGCAGGTAAGGATGGTCAGAACGACTCCCATGCCTATGCTGACAAAAGCCTTTTCTCTCGAGACAGGAACGGGATTCCTGTAGGAAGAGTCGCCATCTGCCTGGCCGTACAGGGAAACAACACCGGATACGTTTTCCCCGCAATAGTCACAAAATTCCGCGCGCGCAACAAGGGCTTCGCCGCAAGATAGACAATCAGCCATCTCTCAATACCTCTAATTAAGACCCAAGTTCGCTCTACAAGAGTAACAGGCGCGGCCATATCGGAAAAGACCTGGGCTTGCCTGCCAGGGAAAAATCGCGCCTGGTCAGGAACAGCCGAACGAGATTCGGCTAACGTAACCATCAACTCAGCTCCGTAATTTTCGGCGAAGTGTAGAATTTGTTGATCGCCTCCTGTTGAAGAACGACCGACAGGAGCCCAGCTCCAAACAGGGTCGCGAGGAGGCTCAGGATTCCCAGGCCGTGGGCTTCCGGCCAACCCATCCTTCGCTGGATCTCGTTGATGTCGCGGCCCGTCTTGTATTCGTGGTAAAGCGTGTAGAGGCCGCAGCTAAGCAGGCTCAACAACAGCCACTTCCAGAAGCTGTGCTCCTGCCGGCCAAGCCAGGAGTTCAGCACCTTCATCTGATGGCGTTTCCAGAAAAAAAGGTACAGGCCGAAAGTAACGATGCTCAGCAGGACTCCCCACCATATTTTGAAACGACCCGCCGACTCCGGCAACGGCTGATCGCCTGACAGCCCGGGCCTATCGGACCTCGACCCAGAACAGGAAAACCTCTCCCCCGAATAAGGTGAAGGTTTCGAGCCTCTTACCGCCTGGACTGCGGCCTTCGCCACAAAGCCTGAAAGAAAACCCCCTATAAGGCTGCCATAGATGATGAGGCCCAAGAACTCACCGGGGTCTCCCCCGTCGCCGACAAAATAAACAAGCGAGGCGCCAGTGAGAAGAGCCCCAAGGAGGGCGCAAAACATGACAAGAAAGGCGGGACCCCGAGAAGATGGCTTCTCCTCTGCCCTTGCGGAAATCCTCGCGGGCGCATCGCCGGGAGATTCTTCCAGCCCCGGTTGACCCCGCGGCAGGTCACCACCGCAATAATCGCAGAAGGTCGCGTTCTTGAGAGCCTGCTCGCCGCATCCAGAACAGTAGACCATGATCATCACCCGTACTTTGTTTCATCCCGGCAGGAATCTACAGCCGCTCACCGGGCCTGAACCGATTCAGCGTCGCCTCGCAATCCCCGGCTGAAAATCTGCCTCGTATCGGGATGCCGGTAGACCAGCAGCGCCCAGAGGCCCAGGGGCAAAGTCAGCGGGGTGAGAAAATCAAGCACCCCCAGGCATTGCCCCAGTCTGCGCGACCAGGGGAATGGGCGAACGGCGGCCAGCAGCTGGGCCGCCCTGAGCAGCCCCAGGAGCATCAGAGCTCCTCCAAGAACGAAGAAGGCCCCCCGGTCCCCTGGCTCCGGACGAGCCGAAGAATGATAGGTAGGCAACCACCCACCGGCTTCCCCTGCCCACCCCACCGCGACAAGCGTAATCCAGACGCCGAGGCCCAGCTCGAGCAGGAGCCTGAAAAAAGTTACGCAATGAATAGCCTTCAGATGTCGTTGCAAAAACAGGAACCTCGCAGGAGAGAACGGAAAACCGGGGCATCCGCGAGCCTATTGTCTTGAATAGGGGGTGATCCCGCAAGCTGCTAAAATGATGAAGGCGGCCGCTGGAAGCGAATACCGGGCCGGCCGGCGATCCGGTATGCTTCACCCATGCGAAACGAGGCGCCGCTAATCAGGCTGATAGAGGTTGAGGCCTTCATCCACGACATCTCCACGCGGATGCCTTTTCGCTACGGTATCGCCTGCATGACAGCGGCTCCAGCCCTCCACATACGCCTCACGGTCGAGGACTCCAATGGAAGAACCGCCCAAGGAGTCGCCGCCGACGGCCTGCCGCCGCGCTGGTTTGACAAGGATCCGGAAAAGACCCTGCGGCGGAACGTCGAGGACCAGGTGAAGGCGATGGTCCTGGCCCGGAACATCTACCTCGACTGCGGAGCCCGCGCCGCGACCGCGGCCGAGCACTGGCAGGCCGCTCTTCCCCGGGTCTACGAGGATGGCTCCAGGGCCGGACTCAACGCGCTGACCTCGGCCTTCGGCAGCTCTTTCTTCGAGCGGGCGATGCTCGATGCTCTCGCCAGGCTCCGCGGTCTGTCCTTCTTCGAGCTCCTGAAAAATGACCTCACGGGATTCGAGACCGCCGCCATACTTCCTGACC
>DODI01000079.1:0-9717 GCA_003509045.1 Planctomycetota bacterium
CGGCTTCCTCGGCCTGCTGCACCTCGACATTGTCCAGGAGAGGCTCGAGCGCGAGTTCGGCATGTCGCTGCTGCTGTCGGCGCCGACGGTGAAATACGATGTGACCCTCACCAATGGTGAAGAGGTCGTGGTTGACAATCCGAGCTTCTTTCCCGATGCCGGGGATGTCGAGCGTGTCGAGGAGCCCTACATCAAGGCCTCGATCATGATCCCGGAGAAGTTCCTCGGATCGGTCATGGAGCTCTGTCGGGAGCAGCGCGGCGAGAAGACCCAGTTCGACTACCTGGCCGTGGGCCGGGTGGAGGTTACCAGCGAGATGCCGCTGGCCGAGGTGCTCTTCGATTTTTACGACAGGCTCAAGACGGTAACCCGGGGCTACGGATCCTTTGATTACGATGCCCTCGATTACCGAGCGACTGACATTGTCAAGGTCGACATCATGGTCAACAAAGAGCGCGTTGACGCGCTCTCGCAGCTGGTCCATCGCGACAAGGCGCGCTCCCGGGCGATGCACTATTGCGACAAGCTCTCCGAGACCATTCCGAAGCACCAGTTCAAGATCCCGATCCAGGGGACCATCGGCGGGACCATCATCGCCCGCAAGACCATCAACGCTTTCCGCAAGGACGTCACCGCCAAGTGCTACGGCGGCGACATCACGCGCAAGCGCAAGCTGCTGGATAAGCAGAAGAAGGGTAAGCAGAAGATGAAGATGGTCGGCTCCGTCGAGATCCCGCAGGAGGCCTTCATCGCTGTCCTCAAGACGGAAAAAGAGAAGTGAGCTCCGGAGGCGGGGCGGGGCTCTATCTCCACGTTCCATTCTGCTCGGCGGTTTGCCCCTATTGCGACTTCGCCGTCGTGCCGGCCGATGCATCGCGCAGCGCTCGCTATGTCCAGGCCCTCCTTGCCGAGCTCGCGCTGCTCGGCGAAGAAGAGCTCTCCTTTGATACCATCTATTTCGGCGGCGGGACTCCCTCCGCGCTTTCCCGCGCGGACCTGGAGTCTATTCTTGACGCATCCAGGCGGAGCCTCGCTGTCGAGGAGGATGCGTGGCTGGCGCTGGAGGCGAACCCTGAGGACGTCGATGCCGCCGCCCTGGAGGGGTGGCGCGGCCTCGGCGTGAATATGCTCAGCCTCGGCGTGCAGTCCTTCCAGGCGGGGGAGCTTCGTTTTCTCGGCCGTCGTCACAGTCCCGCGGAGGGGGAGCGCGCGGTCCGCGAAGCTCTCGCCGCGGGTTTTGACATTGTCTCGGCGGACCTCATCTTCGGCCTCCCCGGGCAGGAGCCGGAGAGCCTGCGTGACAGTATCCGCAGGCTCGTCGAGCTCGATCCGCAGCATGTCTCCTGCTATCAGCTCACGGTTCACGAGGGGACGCCCTTTCATCGCAGGCGACAGCAGGGTCGGCTGCTCGAGCTTGGTGAATCCCGCCAGGGCGAGCTATTTGAGCTCGTGCACTCCGAGCTGGCGGCTGCCGGCTACAGCGCCTACGAGGTGTCGAATTTCGCGAAGACGGAGGATTCGCGCTCACGACACAACCAGAAATACTGGGATCACTCATCCTATCTCGGAGCCGGGCTTGCGGCCCACTCGTTCTCCGGCTGCAGGCGCTGGTGGAACGAGCCTGACCTCGAACGCTATTGTTCGAGGCTGGAGCGAGGCGAGCGGCCACTGGCGGGCAGCGAGGAGCTGGACTCTTCGGAGCTCGCTCTGGAGGCCGTCATGCTCGGCTTGCGCCGCAGCTGCGGGCTGGATCTCGAGCGTCTCAGGGCCGACTACGGCATCCATCTTCTCGAACGCAATGCCGCGATCATTGAGGGATATGTCGAGGATGGCCTGGCCGTGGTGGATGGGTGCCTGCGGCTGACCCCGCGCGGCCTCGCCGTGGCCGATGCAGTGGTGCGCTCTCTTGACCTGGGTCTCGCCTGAGGCGGCTCAGCTGTTGTAGCCGAAGAGCCAGGTCGCTCTGCCCGGGCCGATGTTGCGGACGCTGTGGGCGGCGCCGCGGGGGATGAAGAGCTCTTTTCCGGGTTGGGGCCGATGGGTCTTGCCGCTCACCTCGAATTCGAGCGTTCCCTCGATGACCATTACCAGCTCATCTGTGGAGTGGACGAAGTCATTCCATTCCTGGCCGGGGGGGTCCTCCCAGGGCTCGCAGCTGAATCCGCGGTCCGCCCAGTCTCTCCTGATGGCATCTGGATCTACGGGCCGTTCCTGCATGGGCTCTCTCCAGTTGGGGGTTGGGGTTGGGGAAAGTATGGCAATCAGAAGGTTGTGCGGACAGTATAGACCGAATGCTCGTGCTTCTGAAATCGACAGTTCACCACCGGTTGGCGAGGCCCCTGCGTTTCCTCGTCGTCTTCCTGCTCCTGGCGCTCGCGTCGCCTGTTGGCGGCGAAGACCCGGGTGACACCCCCGGTGCAAAAAAGCCCGCCGGGGGCGGCACTGGGGCGAAGAAACTTCGAGCGAAGCGTTACGACGAGGTGGCCTATGCCACCACCCACAACGCCATGAGCAACAGCGACGAGGGCTGGTTGTTCCCAAACCAGACGCACAGTCTCACCCGTCAACTGGCTGATGGCATCCGGGCCTTCATGCTGGATGTGCATGACAAGGCTGGGAAACCGTATCTCTGCCATAGCCGATTCTTTCTTGGCAGCCGGCCTCTGAAGGATGGGCTGGGGGAGCTGACCGCCTACCTGGGGAAGAATCCCCGCGAGGTGCTCACCATCATCTTTGAGAGCTATGTGAGCTCGAAGGCGCTCGCGGGGGCCTTCAAGGAGAGCGGCCTTCTGCGTTACGCGCACAGCCAGCCGAAGGGAAAGCCCTGGCCTACGCTCGGCGAGATGGTCGCCTCGGGCCGGAGGCTGGTCGTCTTCACCGATCGTGCCGGGGGGGAGCTTCCCTGGCTGCATCGGGTCTGGGATTTCTGCTGGGAGACCCATTTCTCCGCGCGGAGCCGCAAAGACCTTGTCTGTCGGAAGAACCGGGGCTCCTCGAAAAACAGCCTCTTTATTCTCAACCATTTCCTGACTCGCCCGGTGGCGTCGGTAAGGCTTGCGGACGAGGTGAACCACAATCCCTTCCTCAAGAAACGCGTTGAGCAGTGCCGGAAAGCCTCAGGGAAGCTGCCGAATTTCATCACGGTTGATTTTTATGAGCACGGCGATGTTATAGCAGTAGTAGATGAACTCAACGGTATTCGGTAAATTGGACGGGTCAGCGGGAGCCCGGATGCGCCCCCGCACTGGCAATGTCCATCAGCTCTGATTATTAGAACGGGTATCCCGGGCCTCCGGCGCTGCCGGCCTCCGGTGCCTTTTGAAGGACCAGAAGATGCCAATTGCAACAGGAACCTCTTTTCGAGCAGCCTTGGCCTTTGTCGGGATGCTGCTCGCCGTCACCTCGCAGCTTTCTGCCGAGGCAGCCATCGAGTTCAACCGCGATGTCCGCCCCATTCTTTCCGACAAATGTTTCGCCTGTCATGGGCCGGACAAGGGGAAGCGAAAAGGAGATCTCCGCCTGGACATCGAGAAGGAGGCCTTCGCCGAGCGCGAGGGCCGCCGGGCGATCGTCGCGGGCAAGCTGGATGGCAGCGAGCTCTACAAGCGGATCACCCATTCGAGCAAGCGCAAGAAGATGCCGCCGGAGAAGTCCGGCAAGACGCTTAGCCAGGGAGAGATCGACATCCTGCGCAAGTGGATTGAGCAGGGCGCGCGCTGGCAGGCGCATTGGTCGGCTATCAAGCCCGTCAAGAGCGACCCGCTTCCGGGAGAGGGCTCCCCGGTCGACCGCTTTATCCGCTCCAGGCTGGAGCGTGAACAGAAGAAAGCCGCTCCGCAGGCTGATCGCCGGACGATCATTCGCCGTATTACCTTCGACCTGACCGGCCTGCCTCCTTCTCCCGCGGATGTGGACGCCTTCGTCTCTGACAAGGCCTCTGATGGAGACGCCGCCGCGCGAGTGATCGAGAAGCTGCTCGCCTCCGAGCATTACGGAGAACGAATGGCCATGTACTGGCTTGATCTCGTGCGTTATGCCGACACCAACGGGATCCATGGAGACAACCACAGGGAGCACGCTCTCTACCGCGACTACGTCATCGATTCTTTCAATGAGAACAAGGCCTTCGACGAGTTTACCCGAGAGCAGCTGGCCGGCGATCTGCTGCCGGACGCCTCGGTCCAGGCGCGGATCGCCTCCGGCTACAATCGCCTGTTGATGACCACCCGCGAGGGCGGCGCCCAGGCCAAGGAGTATCTTGCCAAGTATGCCGCCGATCGCGTACGCAACGCCTCCGGCGTCTGGATGGCCTCGACGATGGGCTGCGCCGAGTGTCATGATCATAAGTTTGACCAGTTCACGATGAAGGATTTTTACTCCTTCGCGTCTTTCTTCGCGGATATCAAGGAGACGGCCGTCGGCACCCAGGCTGCCACAGCCATGCCCTCGCGAGCCCAGCTGAGACAGATTGCCGAGGTCGACTCAAAGGCGCTGGAGGTCAGGAAGTCTCTCGATGTGCAGACGCCCGAGCTCGCCGAAGCCCAGGTTCTCTGGGAGAAGAAGGCCCTGCCCCGCAAGACCTCGACCGCCTGGTCCGCTCTTCGTCCTGTAGAGGCCAGCTCGGCCGGAGGGGCGGCCCTTAAGGTTCTCGATGATGGATCCATACTCGCCAGCGGCGCCAACCCGGACAAGGATGTCTACACCCTGCGTTTCGAGGCTGAGCTTCGGGGGGTGACAGGGCTCAGGCTCGAGGTGCTCCCCGATGCCTCGCTGCCGGCCAAGGGTCCCGGCCGGGCCACGAACGGCAACATCGTTCTCAACGAGTTTGAGGTCCACCAGGGCGACCGGAAGGTCTCCTGGGGTGTTGTCACTGCAAGTCATTCCCAGGACAAGTATGGCGTTGCGGGTGTCACGGATGGAAACCAGGGGACCGGCTGGGCTCTACTTCCCAGGGTTGGAGCGGAGAGTCACGCCGTCTTCGAGGCCAGCAATGTGCTTATCTCCAAGGATCGGAAGACCTCTTTTACCATCAAGCTCCATCAGAATTACGGCGGGCATCATACGCTCGGACGTTTCAGGCTCCTGGCGACCGACTCCTCGCCTCCGATTCGGGCGGAGGACTCCGGCGGCATTCCCGTGGATGTCGTCACCGCGTTGCAGGTCAAGTCCCCCCGAAGGACGCCGGAGCAGAAGGGTGCAATCTCCCGCTACTACAGGAGCATCTCGCCGGAGCTTGCGGCGGCCCGCAGGGAGCTGGAGTCGCTCGCGTCCCGCAAGAAAAAGCTGGAGAAGGGCTCCACGAAGGTCCTGATCTCGACGGCTCAGAAGCCGCGCATGATGCGCGTCCTCCCCCGCGGCAACTGGCTCGATGATTCCGGCCAGGAGGTCAAGCCGGCGGTTCCGGGCTTCCTCAGCCAGATCGAGACGAAGGAGGCCCGCGCCACCCGCCTCGATCTCGCCAACTGGATGATCTCGCGAGACAACCCTTATACCGCCCGGGTATTTGTCAACCGGCTCTGGAAGCTGTTCTTCGGCCGGGGCATCGTGAAGTCGCTCGACGATTTTGGCTCTCAGGGTTCCTGGCCTACCCATCCCGCCCTGCTTGACTGGCTGGCGATCGAGTTCATGGAGAAGGGCTGGGACATCAAGCACATGGTCCGGCTGATTGTCTCCAGCGACACCTATCGCCAGTCTTCCCTGGAGACCAGGGAGGACCGTTCTCTTGATCCTTACAACGAGCTCTTCGCGCGCCAGGGGCGCTTTCGGCTCGACGCCGAGATGGTTCGGGACAATGCGCTCTCCATCAGCGGTCTGCTGGTCAGGACCCTTGGAGGCAATAGCGTCAAGCCCTACCAGCCCGGCGGGTACTGGTCGCACCTGAACTTTCCCAAGCGTTCCTACAAGAATTCATCAGGAGAGTCTCTCTATCGCCGGGGCCTCTATACCTACTGGTGCCGCACCTTTCTCCATCCGAGCCTGCTGGCCTTCGACGCGCCGACCCGGGAGGAGTGTACGGCCGAGCGGGTGCGATCCAACACTCCGCAGCAGGCCCTGGTTCTTCTGAACGACCCTATCTATGTCGAGGCGGCCCGCGTCTTTGCCCAGAGGCTGCTGGGCGAGAGTGGAACCGATGTGGACAAGGGTATACAGTGGGCCTTCCGGGAGGCGCTTGCGAGGTCTCCCATCCCGGCTGAGGCGAAACTGCTGAAGGCTCTGCACCAGCGTCATCTTGGCGAATATTCCGGCGACCCGGAGTCGGCAAAGGGCCTGGCGACGGTGGGCGCGAAGCCGGTGGCGGGAGATCTTCCGCAGGCGGAGCTGGCGGCCTGGATTTCAATTACGCGGGTGATCCTGAATCTGCACGAGATTATTACGAGGTATTGAAGACATGAACCTACCGATCGAAAACCTTTTACGTGACGAGCTCGCTCTGCAGCAGACCCGCCGGTCCTTTCTCCGACGAGGCGGCGCTGGAATGGGGGCCGTGGCCCTCGGCTCGCTCCTGAACCCGGGAGCCTTCGCGGCGGACGACAAGAAAGCTTCCACTCCCGGAAAGGTCGAGGTTGAAGACTGGCAAGGCGTCGTGGCGCCTCTGCACTTCAAGCGCCGGGCCAAGCGGGTGATTCATCTCTATATGGCCGGAGGCCCTTCTCACCTCGAGACGTTTGATCACAAGCCGGAGCTCGGCAAGATGCACGGCAAGCCGATGCCGGAGTCCTTCACCAAGGGCCAGCCGATCGCCCAGCTGCAGGGCAAGAAGCTGAACTGTCTCGGGCCCCAGCATCCGTTCAAGAAGTTCGGGAAGAGCGGCCAGTCCATCGCGGAGATCTTTCCGCATATCGGCTCGGTAGCCGATGACATCTGCATCGTCCGTTCCCTGCGCACCAAGGCGATCAATCATGACCCGGCCCATACCTTCATGAACACGGGGACCACCATCTCGGGGCGGCCTTCGATGGGCGCCTGGACGCTCTACGGTCTCGGCAGCGAGACGGACAACCTGCCCGGTTTCGTCGTGCTCTCCTCCGTAGGCAGGGCGGGCCAGGCTCAGCCGATCGCGGCGCGCCAGTGGCATAGCGGCTTCCTGCCAAGCCGTTTCCAGGGCGTCGAGTTCCGCTCCGCCGGCGACCCGGTGCTCTATGTCGGAAACCCCAAGGGCGTCACGGCCGGACGGCAGCGAGACATCGTCAGCGCGGTCCAGCAGCTCAACAAGCTCCACAACAACGTTGTTGACGACCCGGAGATCCAGACCCGCATCTCGCAGTATGAGATGGCCTTCCGGATGCAGACCTCGGTTCCCGGCCTGGTCGACATCTCGGACGAGAAGCCTGAAACCCTGGAGCTCTACGGTACCAAGGGCGCAGATGGAAGCTACGCGGCGAATTGCCTGCTTGCCAGGCGGCTGGCCGAGCGAGGTGTCCGCTTTATCCAGGTCTACCATCGGGCCTGGGATCATCACGGCGGCATCAAGAACAACGTGAAAACCACCGCCGGGGAGGTCGACAAGGCTACGGCCGCCCTGATCAAGGATCTCAAGGACCGCGGTCTCCTTGAAGATACGCTGGTCGTCTTCGGCGGCGAGTTCGGCAGGACCCCCATGGCCCAGGGGAATGGACGCGACCATCACATCAAGGGCTACTCGATGTTCCTCGCCGGAGGCGGCATCAAGGGAGGCACCTCCTACGGAAACACCGACGACCTGGGCTACAACGCCCAGGACAACATCTTTGAGGTCCATGACTTCCATGCAACCCTGCTCTACCTGCTCGGGGTGGATCATAAGAAGTTGACGGTCAAGTTCCAGGGCCGCGACTTCCGCCTGACCGATGTTCACGGCAATGTCGTGAAGGACCTGCTGGCCTGATCGGGCTTGCCGGCAGGAGGCTTCGCGTAGAACGCAGACGCTCTCCTGTCGATACTCAACGCCGCGGCCAGCTGGCGCGCTTTGGTCCAGCCAATCTCTGCGCAGACCCGGCTCCTGGCTGATGAGGGTGATCAGAGGCTCAGGAGGAACTCGATGAGTTTCGACTGTTCGTCGAAGCTCAGGGCGTTGAAGGCCTCCTTGGCGGGCGAAGCCTCGCCGAAGTGGAGGAGGATTGCATCCCGGAGGGTCTCGGCCGAGCCATCGTGGAGGTAGGGGGCGGTCTGCCTGATTCCCCACAGGGGCGCCGTGCGGAACTCGCCCGGCTCGGCATCTGCCTCAGGCACGTTGAGCCGGTCGGGGTTGGCGACATCGTGCAGCAGGAAATCCGAGAAGGCGGCTACCGGGCCCTCTTCGCCGTTCAGCGCGCTGACATGACAGCTGGCGCAGCCGGCATCGTTGAAGTTGTCTTCTCCCTTGTTGATTCTCTCTCGAAGGCTCGGATTGTCCGGGAAAGATCTCGCCGGAGGAGCCAGGTGGGTGCTGAAGAAGACGAGATCTACGAAGTCCTGGTCAGTAAGCTCAGGGTCGCTGACCGAATCGGTGTCGATCTCTACAGCGAAATCCGCCAGGAGGCCGCTTACTGTGACGCCCATCTCGTTGATGAACGCGTCGGCGCAGAAATCGGCAAAGCTGGGAACGCTCGCCTTGTGACCGAATCGTCCGATCCGGCCATTGATCATGAGGGCCCGGCCGGAGATCCCGTCGCCGTCGGCGTCTTCCGGGTCGGCGTTGGCCAGCAGGGCAGCCTCCGGCAGCCGGTCAACCAGGCCGAGGCCGAGCAGTGAAGGAGTCTGGCGAGTCTCTATGATGTTGGCTTCCGGGTTGAGCTCATCACGGGCGGCGCCATGGACCGCCAGCCTGGATACGGCCGGTCCTGAATCGAGCTGTACGATAGCGCCATTCTTTTCCCGCTTCGCGAAGCGCACGACGTCGACATCGAGGCCTCCCGCGCCGCCCATGACCGGGGCCAGGTGGCAGCCGCGGCAGGAGTCGCCGTTGAAGAGAGGGCCAAGGCCTTCGTTTGCGGAGAAGAAATGGTTGAAGACGAGCTTGCCGCGCTTCCAGGAGATGGTCTCGAGGCGGTCGAGCTCCCGGTCGGGCCCTCCCAGCGAGCCGACTCCGGGAATGCCCGGAAGGGGGGGCTCCCTGCAGCCCAGGTCCCGGGTGGGATCTGCGCCCGGATCGGGGAAGGGTGCCGGCGGCGCGTTCGTCCCGCCGAGGAAAAGGAAATTCAATGTCCGGATGACATCGGTAATGTTGACCGCTCCGTCATCATTGGTGTCGTTGGCGGCCAGGCATTCCGGCTGCTCATCTCCAATGAAGAGAAACGACAGGGTGAAGACAGCATCACTGACATTCAGCACGCCATCATCGTTGGAGTCGCCGCGGATAAAGTCATTTACCGGATTGTCCCCGAACTCGACCCGGCCGCGAGCGGAGGGAGAGTTCAGGTGATAGGCAAGCAGGAGGATCCCCAGGAGCAGGAAGACGTTCGCGGTTTTGTAGAGGGTCTTCATGCGGGAATTCCTTAGAGCGACTCCAGGAAGCGGTGGAGCATCAGGGTGTCCCGCTGGTTCAGCTCGGCGTAGGCATTTCGGGCTCTCTCGGCCTCGCCTCCATGGAGAAGGATAGCGTCTCGCACTGTCGCTGCCCGGCCATCGTGGAGGAAGGGAGAGTGCTCGCAGAGTCCCCAGAGGGGCTGGGTTCGGAACTCGTTTCCAAGCGCCTGTTTCATGGTGATGCCATCGGCAAGCTCGGGCCCCATATCATGCAGCAGGAGGTCGGTGTAGGGA
>DODI01000040.1:0-7079 GCA_003509045.1 Planctomycetota bacterium
CGATCATCATCGATGAATCCGACGACAGCCTCGACAGCTTCAAAAGGGCCGTGGCCCTCGGCTACAGTGGCACCTCGCATAAGAACTGCAAGGGAATCTTCAAGAGCCTCCACAACCGCCGGATCGTCTGCGAGCTCAACCGAGAGGCTGGCGAAGAACGCTATTTCCAGAGCGCCGAGGACCTCGCTAACCTTCCCATCATTCCTCTCCAGCAGGATCTCGCCACAGTGGCGGCCCTGGGAATTCCCCATGTGGAGCGCAATGGCCACCACTACTTCCGGGGGCTCGATCACCTGCCCCCGGCCGAGGCTGCTGCGGTCCTGAAAGCCCATCCGGACCTTTACCAGCCCTTTGCAAACTCCGCCCGTCTGCTGATCCGAAACGGCAGCCTCAATGTAGCCTCCCTGCAAGGCGAGGGCTTCGGCTATGCCTGCGAGCTCAGCCTCGAAGAGCGCCTGCCCCTCGAGGACTGGTCCTGCTCCATGTAAGATCCTGTCGACGCGGACCGCCGATACGACAGCGGTTCTTTTCTTCGCCCGGGGTTGCTGCTATGCTGAACGTTCGTCGCGGCGACCAGCCGTGAAACACCAACCCCTTATGCCCCCTTATGCAAGGAGCAGACATGCGCAGAAAATATCTCATCCTCGGTCTTGCGCTCCTCGCCGGCGGATTCACGGCGAGAGCCGTGGCTGACGATGCCGGGAAGAACGCGAAAGCGCCGAATTCGCTTTTTGAATTCAAGGCGAAGGACATCGACGGAAAGGCCGTAGCCCTCGACAAATTCAGAGACCAGGTCCTTCTCGTCGTCAACGTCGCCAGCAAGTGAGGCCTCACCGGACCACAGTACTCGAGTCTCGAGTCACTCCAGAAAAAGTACAAGTCCAGAGGCTTCCAGGTTCTCGCATTTCCGGCCAACAACTTCAACGGACAGGAACCCGGAACCGACCTGGAGATCAAGTCCTTCTGCAGGAAAGAGAAGAAGGCGACCTTCCCTCTCTTTTCCAAGATCTCCGTCAAGGGAGCAGACATGCACCCCATCTACAGGTTCCTCACCGACAAAAAGAATCCCAAGCTCGGTGGAGCCGTAAAATGGAACTTCCAGAAATACCTCGTCAACCATGAGGGAAAGGTCCTGGCAAAATTCTCGCCCAGGGAGGACCCCATGGGCGAGAAGGTAACGGCGGCGCTGGACAAGGCCCTGGCCGCTCGCGGCGCCTACAAGAAGCCCGCGGGATCGAAGAAGAAGGGTTAGGACGCGCACGCAGGAAGCGGCCCGCGGCCCGGGACTCCCCCAGGGAACTGCAGGGCCGCGGGCCGCCCTTCCCGCAGGCGCGGGACTCTCAGTCCTCTTCGAGGAGAGCCCGCCAGTCCATGGAATCATCTCCATAGGCGAGGACGGAAGGATTGCGCAGATCGTCCTTATTGTAGAGCAGTCGGCGTCCAGAGAGATCGACCAGGTAGCCTCCGGCCGTCTCGAGAATGCATTGGGCCGCGGCGGTGTCCCACTCCATGGTCGGGACGAGACGCGGATAGAAATCCGCCTCGCCCTCCGCCACCAGGCAGAACTTCAGCGAGCTCCCCATGCTGACGCACTCGGCCCCATCGAGACGTTCGAGCAGAGCCTCTACCTGCGGACCCGCATGATCCTTGCTCGCCACGATTCTCAGGCCCGGCGGATCAGCCGGACTCACGATGATCTCGTCGACGGAGCCATCCGCGCGGATGGCGAAGGCTCCATCGCCGCGCGCGGCGTAATAGTATTCACCTGTGGCGGGCGCGTAAACAACACCCAGTACCGGCTCGTCCCCCTGGACCCGCGCGATATTCACCGTGAACTGGCCGCTCTGCTTGATGAACTCCTTGCTCCCGTCAAGAGGGTCAACGACCCAGAAATCATGCCAGCTCTTACGGTCGGCTATTTCATCCTTGTCCGACTCCTCCGACAGCACCGGCAGCCAGGGATCCAGCACCTGCAACGAGTTCACGATCACGAAGTGGGCCGCCTTGTCGGCAAGCGTAAGCGGTGAATTATCCTCCTTGTACTCCACCGGGGCATCGCTTCCGTAATGTTCCATCGCGGCGCGCCCGGCCGCCGCCGCGATCTCCAATACCTGTTCCAGCAGCTGGTTGTTCATGTTTTACTCCTTAAGATCCGCAGCCTGATCCTCTTGAACCATCGGCCCGTCGGAACTACTATGCGCGACGATATGCTAACCGAGCTTGAAAAAGTGATCAACGCGCGACGAAGAATCTACCTTCTTCGCCACGGCGAGGTCAGCTACTTTAACCCCAGCGGGGTCCCCTACCAGCAGGCAGAGGTCCCGCTGAACGGGGAGGGCCGGAACCAGGCCAGCGCCGCCGGCAAAGCTCTCAGCGAAGCGAAAATCGACCTGGTAATAACCAGCGGCCTGCCGCGAACCCTGCAAACCGCCGAGTTGGCCCTGGAGCAGATCGGCTCCAGGCCGAAAACTGAAATTATCGAGACCCTGCGCGAGATCATCCCCGGCAATGCCTTCAAGAACGCAGGCAAAGGCGCCGATCTCGCCTTCGCCAATTCGCTGCGGAAGTCCCTCACTCGGGACACCGAGTTTCTCGGCGGGGAGACCTTCGGTTCACTGGAGGACAGGGTGATCCCAGCCCTCGAAAGCCTGGCTGCGCGCGGCGACTGGAAAGAGCTTCTCCTGGTGGCGCACGGGGGAACCAACCGGATGATCCTGTCGAGAGCCCTCGGCGGTGGCCTCGATACCTTCGGCCGAATCGAGCAGGATGCCGGCTGCATCAACATCATCGACCTGGATGCGGATGGATCCTTTCTCCTGCGGCTCGTCAACTACACCCCGGAATCGCCCGTGAAGGCCGACATACGCCTGAGTACGATGGAACAGATCTACATGACCTCCCTGCGGCCAGGACGCAAGGCGGAGCCTCCCCCGGGAAATACCTGAGACTGCCCTCAGCCGCCGACCAGTTCCTCGAGGGCCGCAAGCAGGCGATCTACCTCACCGGAGGTATTGTAGTGCAACAGTCCAACCCTGAGCGCCCCATCGGGCTCGAGACCCAGGGCCTCCGAAAGCGGCTGGGCGTAGAAGTTGCCGCTCCAGGCGAAGATGCCGCGGGCGGCCAGGTGGAGATCGACCTCCGCGCTCGTATATCCCTCGATCGTGAAAGAGACAGTTGGAACCCTCTCGCTCTCGCGCTCCGGATCGGTGATGCCCCAGACCTTCAGCCCCTTGACCCCGGCAAGCCCAGCGAGCAGCCGCCTCAACAGGAGCCTCTCGTATTCACCGATAAGCTCCCAGGTCCTCAGCAGCGCCTCTCTTCGATCCGCAGGCTCTCCATCGGTACGCGAGAGCTCCGCGAGATAGTCGATCGCAGCCAGCGTACCGGCGATTCCCTCATGGTTCTGGGTACCGGTCATCCAGCGGTCGGGAGAGGTGTTCTCCGCCGGCCTTACCTTGTAGGCCGGCAATTCCTCCATCCACTCGCGTCTTCCCCAGAGCAGCCCCACGTGAGGCCCGAAAAACTTGTACGCCGAGCAAACCAGGAAATCACAGCCCCAGCGCTCAACCTCCAGCGGAGCATGGGGAGCGTAGTGCACCGCGTCGACATAGACGAGGGCTCCCGCAGCGTGCGCCAGCGCGGTGATCTTTTTCACCGGATGAATCGTCCCGCTGAAGTTGGACGCGCAGGCAATCGCCACCAGCCGGGTCCGGTTGGAGAGCTTCGCGGCCAGGTCATCGAGGTCGAGGGTGCAGTCCTCCGCTCGGATGTCGACATAGCTCACCGTCGCCCCCGCGTCGGCGGCCGCGAGCACCCAGGGGCTGAAGTTGGCATCGTGGGCCGAGCGACTCACAATCACCTCGTCACCGGGCTTCCAGGTTTTTGACAGGGCGCGGCTCAGGGCAAAGGTCAGGGTCGTCATGTTGGCGCCGAAGGCCACGAGGTCGGCATCGGCGGCGCCCATAAAGTCGGCCGCTGCGCGATGGGCCTCGGCAAGCATCGCATCGCTCTCACGGCTGGTCAGAAAATTCCCTCCGTGGTTGGCATTACGACCGCCAAGATAAGCACCCATGGCATCGATCACGCTCCGGGGAACCTGGCTGCCTGCCGGGCCATCGAGATAAACCGCGGGCAGACCATCGACCTCTCTCTCAAGGGCCGGAAAATTCTGTCGACAGGAATCAGGATCGAAGCTGCTGGTCATCATCAGGTCCGTTAAGAGTGCCGGGAAGTGAAAGAGCTGAGGCCTCCGCGAATCCTCAGGTCGACTCGCGCGAAGTATCTTCGCCAGAGCGCGTGAGAATGTCCAGAAAGGGCAGGTTGGATGGAACCAGCGAGGACCGGTCGACCTCTCCAGGAGCGACCCAGTTGATGGAGCTGTGGTAGAGCTCACGCGGCTCCCCCTCGAAGGAGGCGCAGCTGAAGAGATGGAGGGTTATATCGAGATGAGGGTAGCTGTATTCAAGGGTCGAGAGGTGTTCCCCGACGGAAACCGCGATCCCAAGCTCCTCCTCCAGCTCCCTGCGGAGCGCCTCCTCGCGGGTCTCTCCCTCCTTGACCTTGCCGCCCGGGAACTCCCAATATCCGGCCATATTACTGCCCTCCGGTCGCCGACAGAGCAGGCAGGCATCGGCGCGAACAAGGACGCCGGCCACCACCTCCGCATGAGGGCGAGAGCCGGCTGAACCTGGATATTCCCCTGGATCCATCATGGAGCCGATAGTGCCACGCCGCCGGGACCATGACAAGCTCACTCATCTGCGTTGACGCTCACCGGCGAGCAACGCACAATCGTGCCAGCAATAACCGCGAAACCGGACCTGGAGAATCGGAGCTCGATATGACGTCAGAACGTTCCCCAGCCTGCAAAGAGCTGGCTGAGCGCGCGCGGAAAAACTACCGGGAACAATTCCGCTCCGACCCCGGCATCCTGGCCAGGGCTCCGGGGCGGCTGGAATTGCTCGGAAACCATACGGACTACAACAACGGCTACATCCTGTCGGTCGCCCTCGAGCGGGCGGTCGTCCTTGCGGCAGGAAAAGACGAGACCTCTCCCCCCCGTCTTGCCGGATGGAGCTCCGAACTCAACGAGAGAATCGATGCCGGCCTCGAAGATCCATCTCCGCTGGCTGGATCGTGGATCAACTACCCACTGGGAGTGCTTCGCGAGATCATGGCGGGCGGCAGGCTGCTGCCATCGATCAACCTTGCGGTGGAAAGCTCACTGCCGAGCGGAGCGGGAGTCTCCTCATCGGCGGCGCTCGAGCTGGCGACTGCTGAGGCGGCCTACGGATTGCTGGGTGGACGGCCGGAGGAGCCCATGGAAATCGCTAAGCTCTGCCGGAGGGCGGAAAATGATTTCGTCGGCGTACCCTGCGGGATCCTGGATCAATTCTCGGCGCTCTTCGGAAAACGCGATCACGTCCTCTTCCTTGACTGCAAGACCCTTGCCTTCGAGCGCCTGCCCCTGCGCGGCTCCAGGATCTCCCTCGTCATCGCCGATTCCGAGGTGCAGCACCAGCTGATCGATGGACAATACGCCAGGCTGCGCGCTCACTGCGAGAGTGCGGCAGGCCAGCTGGCCGAGACCCTGGGGCGGCCCGTGCCGAGCCTTCGGGAGGTGACGCTGGAAGAATTTCTCGACTGCCGGGACACCATCGAGCCGGAGGCTCGTCGACGCGCCGAACATGTTCTCCGGGAAAACGGCCGGGTGCTGGAGGGCAGCGAGGCTCTGCGAAACGGTGACAGCGGAAAACTCGGAGAGCTGATGGTCGAGTCCCATGCATCCAGCCGGGACCTCTTCGGCAATTCCTGTGAAGAGCTCGATTTCCTCGTAGAGGCGGCCTCCGGCCTGCCGGGATTTATCGGCGGAAAGCTGTCAGGAGGTGGCTTCGGCGGAGCTACCGTCAACCTGGTAGAAGAGAATTCAGCTGCAGAATTCCAGGCTGGGCTCGCGGAAAAATGGACCGCCCGCTTTATGAAACCACTGCGGATATTCGAAACAACTATCGGCGATGGAGCCCAACTCCTCTAAAAACCACCCCGGACCGGAAGAATTCGAAATTGCATTGCCCCTCTGGAGGTCGGACAATTACCTTCATAAAGGGTCCGTTATTGATTTATCCTTAGCGAGCCGGACAAGCTCCGCTTTGGTCCGCTGAAAAAACAACCTGTCGGTTTGAACAAAAAGGGCTGGAGGTCCTCACATGAGAATTAAGGTAGTCCTGGTTTTTGTAATCTCTATGCTCGGCGCCTGGCAGGCCCAGAGCGCTCAATTCATCCGAGGTGACTCGAACCTCGATGGCCAGGTCGACATTTCTGACCCGGTCGCGCTGCTGGGAATTCTCTTCCTCGGCAATGAGGATCCCGGCTGCGCCGATGCGCAGGATGCCAATGACAGCGGTGAAGCCGACATCTCCGATGCGATCTTTACCCTCGCCTATCTTTTCTCGGGTGGAAGAATGCCGCCGCCTCCCTTCGGTGAATGCGGCTGCGATGAGACCGACGATGACGCGCTTGATTGCCAGACGCCCCCCGACGGCTGCTCCGCGGACCCCTGCGGCATCGTTGAGCCCTCCCAATGCATCGACCAGGAATTTCTCACCGAGATGGTCCGCAGGGAGGTCGCTCCGATCATCTGCATCGCCCCTGATGCCGCAGTCATCGAGGTTACCGACACCATGACGGCCACCGTCTGCCCTGCGGATGAAGACACCATGTGCGAGGGCGAGCCCGGCTGCCCCGTGGCGGTCACGGAAATCACGACGGAGCTCGACATGGACAACGAACGCCTGATCGGCCATATGGAGGGCAATGTCCGGGGTCTCACGATCCGGGTGGACTCCGGCTTCGGCGGTGACACCGACTGCCAGGTCGACATCGATTTTTCCGGCGATATGATCATCCCCTTCGTCACCGGCTTCGATGATGAAGACAACCTGATCCTCGTCGAGATCCTGCCGATCGAATTTGACCGAGACAGCGTCGTGATCGAGCTCGACGCCCGGGGAGGCTTCATCTGCAGCCTGCTGTCGGGCTTCCAGGATCTCTTCGTCGAGGACCTGATCGGCCAGCTCGAG
>DODI01000177.1:0-7267 GCA_003509045.1 Planctomycetota bacterium
GCCAACCTGAGCTGGGTCACCTGGAGTTTTCTCGCCCTGACCTCGGCGCTGTTCATTTTCACTCTTCCGTCCGCCTATATCGCCGATCGATTCAGCAAGCGTTCGGTGATCATCTCGATGAAAATTCTGGAGCTGACGTTGATGGCAACCGGGTTGTTCTTCCTGTGGAAGAACCCGGAGGCCCACATGATGATCTTTATCCTGGTGCTCATCGGCCTCGGCGCCCAGAGCGCTCTATTCAGTCCGGCCAAGTACGGTATTGTTCCCCAGCTGGTTTCCCATAGGGGGCTGTCCCATGCCAATGGCCTGCTGGAGCTTTTCACGATCACGGCGATTGTAGGAGGCACCCTGGCCATGGGCTCCATGGTGCCCGCCCTGGGGGTCTCCAAGGGAGATTGGCTGGTTGATGGAAAGAACATGGTCTGGATTGCCGGGGGAGTGATGACGCTTTTTTCTGTGGTGGGATTGTTGACCAGCTTCACCATCCCCCGCGTTCCCCCCGCCGGATCTCCCGCCGGTATCGGCTCGATCTTGCGTACCGCCTGGCGGGACATTCGCTCCAAGCGACCACTTTGGCTGGCTATTCTCGGTCTCGCTTTTTACTGGGGGATCGCGAGTTTTCTCGGGCCGGTGGCTATCGTCAAGGGTGAAGAGCTGGTCAGTGATTTTGAAGGGATTCTGCGCAACAATGGGCTGCTGATGGGAAGTTTCGCAATCGGCATCGCGATCGGAAGCTACATCTGCGGTCGGGGATCCAAGGGGAAGGTCGAGTACGGCTTTATTCCACTCGGCGCCCTGGGCATGGCTTTTTTCACCCTGTTGATGGGACTCTTGTCGCCGGGTTTCAACGGCTCGCTCTTTTGCTTCTTTATGGTCGGTGTCAGCAGCGGCTTCATCCTGATTCCGCTCAACGCGCTCCTGCAGTGGCAGGCATCCAAAGAGCATCGCGGCTCGGTGATCGCCGTCAGCAATCTATTTACCTTCGCCGGCTGCATCATTGGAAACCTGCTGGGACTCCTGCTGGCCAACCTGGGCTCCATGACCCAGGTGTGGATCGATGTCGCCGACCCAGAAACACTCAAGATCGGTGTCGATGGGCTCTTCATCGGAGCCGGGCTGTTGACCACCGCTGCGACGGTGTGGTCCCTCTTCCAGGTTCCGGACGCCTTCATTCGCCTTTTGCTTATTTTCTTCTCCTGCACCTTCTACAGGCTTCGAGTCATCGGAGGGGCGAACGTGCCTTCTGAGGGCGGCGCCCTGCTGGTTCCAAACCATGTATCTTTCGTCGATGGCCTCTTCCTGGTCGCCAGCATCGATCGCCCAGTTCGCTTCATCGTCGAATCTTCCTATTTCCATCATCCCATCTACGGCCCCTTTCTCAGGGCCTTCAATGCCATCGAGGTGTCTTCCTCCGGTGGCCCTAGGGTTATCCTCAAGGCCATGCGGGATGCGGGGCAGCATATCGATGATGGTCACCTCGTCTGTATTTTCGGTGAAGGCCAGATCACTCGCACCGGCCAGCTGCAGCCCTTCAAGCGCGGTCTCGAGCGCATCGTCAAGGGCAGAGACGCTCCCATCATCCCGGTGAACCTCGACGGTGTCTGGGGCAGCATCTTCAGCCGATCCGGCGGCCGCTTCCTGACCAAGATTCCCAAGAAGATTCCCTACCCGGTAACGATCAGCTTTGGTGAGCCGATGGAGCCGGGTACATCGGTTACCGAGGTTCGCAAGGCGGTCCAGGATCTCGGCAGCGATGCCTGGAATACGCACCGCGGGGGAGTGAAGCCGCTCCATCATGGCTTTATTCGCACCTGCCGGCCGCTTCTGCGAATTTTCTCATGGCTGGGCCTGGTTTCCGGGTTCTTTACCGGTCTGGTTAATTACGACTGGACACTGGGTATGGACCTGGTGTGGTTCCTGCTCAGTCCGTTCATTGGATTCGGTGCGGGAGCCCTGCTGGCTCATCTCCTCGGCCGCCCGTTCAAGCTGGCCTTCGCCGATGTAACGACTGCGCGGGTAGGCCGCCTCAAGGGCCTCATCGGCTCGATCACCCTCGCGCTGCGTCTGCGACGTGAATGGAAGGACCAGGAGCACGTTGGCATCATGCTGCCGCCTTCGGTGGCTTCTACGTTTATGAACATAGGCGCCGCAATGTCAGCGAAGACGAGTGTGAACCTGAACTACACGGCGGGAAAAGATGGGCTCGAATCGGCGATTCGCCAGGCCGGCCTGAAAACCGTGGTAACCAGCCGGGTGTTCCTGAAGAAGGCCGAGGTGGAGCTGCCCGACAATATCCAGCCGATCTGGGCTGATGACTTTCGTAAAACGATAGGCCTCGGCTGCAAGCTCCAGGCGATGCTGCTGGCGCTCTTTGCCCCAGTCCGGATCATCGAGAGAATCTGTTCCGGGGGTAAGAAGGTCTCGGTAGACGACATCGTCACCGTGATTTTTTCGAGCGGATCTACCGGCGAACCCAAGGGTGTGCTCTTGAGTCATTTCAACGTGGCCTCAAACCTGGAGGGGGTTTCGCAGATCGTTCGTCCCCGGGATGAGGACCGGATGCTCGGGATCCTGCCGCACTTTCATTCCTTCGGCTACATGATCCTCTGGTTCTCCGCCAATGAATCCATCGGCTGTGTCTCCCTTCCCAACCCGGTGGACGCGGAGCTGATCGGCCAGAAGGTGCAGCAGTACAGGATCAGCATGCTCCTGTCGACGCCCACCTTCCTGCAGCTCTACCTCAGGCGGTGTACCGCCGCCCAGTTCGGCTCGCTGCGTTTCGTGATCACCGGGGCGGAGAAGCTCACGGACCGGGTGGCGAACGCCTTCGAGGACCAGTTCGGGATTCGTCCGCTGGAGGGCTACGGAACCACTGAGTGCGCCCCCGTGGTGGCGGTCAATACGCTTGATTTCCGCTCCGCCGGCTTCTACCAGCCCGGCTCCAGGCAGGGTACCGTGGGGCAGCCCCTTCCAGGGGTCGCCGTCAAGGTGGTCGATCCCGATGATTTCGACACGGAGATGGAGATCGGCCAGCCGGGCATGCTGCTGGTCAGCGGCCCAAATATCATGCAGGGCTATCTCGGCAGGGAAGATCTCACCAGCAAGGCTCTTCTCGATGGCTGGTACGTCACCGGGGACATCGCGGCTGTCGATGAGGAGGGTTTTATTCGAATTACCGATCGGCTGGCGCGGTTCTCCAAGATCGGCGGGGAGATGGTTCCTCACGGCAAGGTCGAGGACTCGCTCCAGGAGGCATCAGGAGAGGCGATGCAGGTTTTCGCCGTGACCTGTATCCCGGATGAGAAGAAGGGAGAACGCCTCGCGGTATTGCATACGCTCAGCGAGGATGTCATTCCCGGAATTGTCGATAAGCTTAGTGATATGGGGCTTCCCAATCTCTTTATTCCGCGGGCCAACCAGTTCGTCCAGGTTAAGGAGCTGCCCCTGCTGGGCACAGGCAAGCTCGACCTGCGCGGCATCAAGAAGATCGCTATGGAAGCTTTCGGGGTTGAGCCGGAGCAGGAGGGGGAGTGAGCGGGAAGGATTTCGCCTCAGGAGAGCTTCCGGGACCGCATGGAGAGCACGAGGCCTGCAGCCACTGCTCCAAGAACATTCCCCTGCTCAAGAAGTCGCCAAGGAGGTGGAGTGGGGTACGGATGGCGAGGTTAAAAAGGGCGGAGATTTTTTCGCGGCAAAGAAAACCCCGAGCCCCTGGAAGGAGCGACGCGTCTCTGCCGGGGATGGCGGTTAGGGAGAATCCTCTGAGGGGGGGAACAAAGCCATGAAACTGATTCGCTGCTTGATTCCAGTGCTGTTTCTCTGCTCGCCGGTGTCTGCCCTCGATGACGATGGTGCTCCGCGAGCTCTGCCGGCGGCGCATGCCCACAACGACTACCTCCACAAACGTCCCCTGCTCGATGCCCTCGCCCATGGGTTCTGCAGCGCCGAGGCAGATGTTTTTCTCGTTGATGGGGCTCTGCTTGTAGCCCATGAGCGCTCGAGCCTCGACAAGCGCAAGACGCTGAAAGCGCTCTACCTCGATCCGCTGCTTGAGCGGACCAGGAAAAACTCCGGGCGTGTTCACAAGGGAGGTCCGGTCTTCACCCTCCTCATCGACATCAAGGACGATGCCGGGAAGACCTATGCCGCGCTTCATTCCCTGCTCGAGAAGTATGCCGGCATGCTGTCGGAGGTTCGAGGCGGAAAATACCGAGCCAGGGCCGTGAAGGTTGTGATCAGCGGCAACCGTCCAAGGCTGCTGATGAAGAGCCAGGCGGTTCGCTTTGCCGGTGTCGATGGCCGCATCGGAGATCTTGACTCGCGTGAGCCGGCTCATTTTCTGCCGATGATCAGTGACCGGTGGTCGAAGGTTTTCAAATGGCGCGGCAAGGGAACCATCTCCCCGGCGGAGGCGGCCAGGCTGCGGGAGATTGTCAGGAAGGCGCACACAGCCGGGCGTGTAGTCCGTTTCTGGGCGACGCCGGAGGATCCTGCCGTCTGGAAGGTCCTCCTGGAGTCCGGGGTCGACCTGGTGAATACCGATGATCTTCCAGGATTACGTAAATTCCTGCTGGAGCAGAGGGGCCCTTGAGGCGTACCATCCTGCCCGCGTGAGTGTCGAAAATCTGACCGTTATTTGGAGGCTCTGAAAAGAATGGCTGTTCTTGATCTGAAACCGGCAGCCGACTGTCGCTGGGATGCGGTAGCCCTCGGCGAGGTCATGGTTCGCTTCGATCCCGGAGATGAGAGGGTTCACACCACCCGGCACTTTCGGGCCTGGGAAGGCGGGGGAGAATACAATGTCGTTCGTGGACTCAGGCGATGTTTTGGATTGCGTAGCTGTGTCGTCACGGCTGCGGTCGACAACGCCGTGGGACGACTGCTCGAGGATCTCATCCTGCAGGGAGGCGTTGACACCCGCCATCTCAAGTGGCTTCCCTTTGATGGGCTCGGCCGGGAGTCGCGAAACGGCCTGAACTTCACGGAGAAAGGTTTTGGCGCTCGCGGAGCTACCGGCTGCGCCGACCGCGGCCACACTGCCGTTAGTCAGCTCAAGCCCGGCGATATTGACTGGAACACCCTGTTCGCTGTTGAGGGAGTGCGCTGGTTCCACTGCGGAGGCATCTTTGCCGCCCTGGGAGAGCGAACCCCCGAGGTTGCGATCGAGGCGATGGAATGCGCCAAGGAGAACGGGACGATCATCAGCTACGACCTCAACTATCGTTCAAGTCTCTGGAAGAGTTTTGGCGGGACCGAGCGCGCCATGGAGGTCAACCGCCGTATCGCGGAGCTGGTCGATGTGATGATCGGGAATGAAGAGGATTTCACCGCGGCCCTGGGATTCGAGGTGGAGGGAGTCGATGAGAATCTCGCGAAGCTCGACCCGGCCAATTTTCAGAACATGATCGAAAAGGTGGTGGCCGAGTTCCCTAACTTCAAGGTCGTCGCCACGACTCTTCGCGGTGTCAAGACAGCGGGTATCAACGACTGGGGAGCCGTTATCTGGGCCGATGGAGAGTTCCATGAGGCCACCCTCAGGCCCGACCTCGAGATCTACGACCGGGTGGGAGGAGGAGACTCCTTCGCCTCGGGCGTCGCCTACGGCTTCCTTGCCGGTAAGACGGCGGCCGAGGCTGTCGAATACGGCGCCGCGCACGGAGCGCTGGCCATGACGACTCCTGGTGACACGACCATGGCGAGCCTGGCCGAGGTTGAGAAACTTGTCGGCGGCGGCAGCGCCAGGGTCGATCGATGAAGAGCCGCCGGCTTCGAGGTTCGCTGGCGGTCACGGCCCTGCTCTTCACCCTGGCTGGAGCTGGCCTCCTGTTGGCGGAGGAAAAGGCGGGCGGGTTCAAGCTGCACCCGGGAACGGTGGTTCGTTTCAGCTCGGTTGAGCAGGGACGCAGGATCCTGGGCAGCCGGGATGAGTATCTTGCGGCCCTCAGTCCCTTCGACCGCTCGGCGCGGTTGAAGACGGCCGCCGCCGTTGACGAGAAGAGCTTCATCAAGTTCATCACAGGCGAGGTGCTTCCCTGGAGCGAAGAGGAAACCGCCACCATTACCCGCAGTCTCCAGGCTGTGAGCGCCAGGCTGGCCGGGTTGAAGCTGAGTTTTCCACGGGAGATCCACCTGGTGAAGACGAGCGGAAAGGAAGAAGGCGGGGCGGCCTATTGTCGCGGCGCGGCTGTCGTTCTTCCGGCAAGGATCGCTTCGCGCAAGGAAAAGGGCCTGACGCGCCTGCTGCTGCACGAGCTCTTTCATATCCTCAGTAGGAACCAGCCGGAGCTGCGTGAAAAGCTGTATCGAATCGTCGGTTTTCTGCCCTGCGGGGATGTCAGGCTTCCCCCGGAGCTCGAGTCCCGGCGGTTGACCAATCCGGACGCGGTGGGCTCGCGTTACCGGGTGGAGGTCAGCGTTGAGGGTGAGAAGCTCTCGGTCGTGCCGGTGCTCTACTCCTCTGCGGAGAAATACGATGAGAAGAAAGGGGGAGAGTTCTTCCGCTACCTGGTCTTTCGGTTAATGGCGGTAAAGAAGGAGTCGGGGAAGTGGGTGCCGGCGCTGGTGAACGGAAAACCGCGTCTTCTCGATCCAGAAGGCGTGGAAGATTTTCACAGGAAGATCGGTAAGAATACGGGATACATTATTCACCCCGAGGAGGTCCTGGCTGACAATTTCGTTTTGCTGGCCATGGGAAAGAAGAAGGTTCCCACCCCCCGGATTCTTGAAGAAATGGCCAGGCTGCTGAAGGGTCCCTGAGCAACCAGGGCTGTCCTGGCGGGCTGGCAGGTAAACCAGGAGATAAGAAAATGAGTCCATTGGGAGAGACCGGCAAGGAAACGCCGGCCGGCGTGGGGAAAGAGCAACCGAGCCGCAGGTTCCTGCTGAAGAATGGGGCGCTTGCCGGTGTCGCTGCTGTCGGAGGTCTTCTCTCCGGTCGCGCGGCTGAGGGGGCCGAGGATGGGTTCTACCGGGCGAACAAGGGAAGGATCAACCAGTCGGTGGTTTCCTGGTGTTTCAATCCCATGAAGGTCGAGACGCTTGCCCGGGCCGCAGTGAAGATGGGGATCAAGTCGGTTGAGCTGGTAAGTCCGAAGAGCTGGCCGATGCTGAAGAAGCTCGGCCTGACGTGCGCCATCACTCCAACCCACGGGTTTCGTACAGGCTTCGCCCACAAGGAGGAGCAACCCGCCTGCATCGACATTCTCCGCAAGCGGATCGATGAGACCGCCGAGGCCGGGTTCACCAGCGTGATCACCTTTTCCGGTTT
>DODI01000019.1:0-2981 GCA_003509045.1 Planctomycetota bacterium
CGCGACTACCGCCTGACCGATGTGCACGGCAAGGTGATCCACGATATCATCGCCTGAGGGAACGCCGGCAGCGCGCCGCTGAATCATGAGTACTGAAGCATCGATCGCAGGCCTCGAGACAGGCAAACTCTTTTCATTCGGAGATTGGCCGAACGAGGAGATTCCGATGGTCTCCGTAGGAGTCTATACCGTCTGGCTAGGCGAACAGCTCTTATACGTCGGCTACTCGGGAAGAAACCTTCGCCCTCACGAGATCAAGAACGCGAAGAAAGCCAAGGGCCTGATGACACGTATCAAGAGCCACCGCAGCGGACTTCGAGGCGGCGATCAGTTCTGTATCTACGTCTGTGATAGATTCGTTGTACCGAAGCTCGACAGCGAGGCCATCGAGAGCCTGGCCAACGGAGGACAACTTCTCGATGGCCTGACCCGCAGGTTTGTCCGCCAGGAGCTCAGCTACCGCTTCATCACCACGGATGGATCAGAGACCGCCCGTAAGATCGAGAGCCAGGTCAGGACAGGCATCCTCAACGCCGGCAAGCCCCTGCTGAACCCGGCCTGAAGGATCCCCGGCTTCAGCGGCTCTCGAATCGCCGGGACCGATGAACGCCGGGATCTTCGGGAAGCGGCCGGCCCCCGCTGATGTCCCGCTGGCCCTCCGCCAGGGAGGCTCCGGTTCCTCGAACGTAATAGACCGGCTTTCCATGCTTCTCGATATCGACCCCGACAGTGGCCGCGTTGGCGAAGCGAAGCGTCAGCCCCGCCCGACGGCGATCGCTCTCGTTTCGTTCGCTGCCGTGAATGATGTAGGAGTCGTGAATCGACAGGTCCCCCGCCTCCAGCTCGAGCGCAACGGCTCCTGACTCCAGCTCAGCCGTCACCTCAACCCGCACACCCAGCAGGTCGCTACCGTCAGTGGGAACCATCTCCAGCTCCGGGTAGCCGCTCTGGGTCCGGGGAATGACCTTCATGCAGCCGTTGCCGAGGTCAGAGTCATCGATGGCCAGCCAGACAGTACAGACGTCGACACCGGAGACTCCCGGCCAATAGGTATTATCCTGATGCCAGCAGAGCGCCAGGCCGTCCCTCGGCGGCTTGACGAGAAGGTGCGTACTCAGCAGGAGAAGCTCCTCACAGCCGAGCACCTCCGCGGTCACCGAGAGCAACCTCTCATCGCGTCCCAGCTCGAGCCAGGTCCTCCAGTCAGCCGCGTGGATATGCGGCTCGACCAGTGATTCCAGCCGGCGATCATCGGGAAGCTCTTCGATCATCCTGGCAAGCGACAGGCGAAGCGATGCGATCTCGGAAGGAGCTATAACTCCTCGCTGAACGCAATACCCCTCCTCCGAATAGAGGCTGGAGTTCTCGTTAGTTGAAGGCCTCTCACTCATCATGCGGGCATGGTAACAGCCGGGAGCGAAGCTGTCGACGCAGGCCGAAAAAGAGTCTCAGATCTCGGCAAGCCGTTCACTTGAGTCACCGAAACTGTCGAGCCGGACCCCCAGCTTGTCCATCATCGACAGGTACATGCTGCACATCTTGCGGTTAGGCTTACCCCTGTAGTCCAGGACGCGACCGCTCTTGAGCTGGCCGCCTGCCCGGCCCAGGATCACCACGGGCAGCTCGTTGGCGTTGTGTCCTCCAGTCAGCATGCTGGAGCAGTACAGCAGCATCGAGTTATCGAGCAGGGTACCCTCTCCCTCCTGGATCTTATCAAGGCGTTCAGCGAGATAGGCCAGGTTGGCGAGGAAGACGAAATAAAGCGGGCGCATGGGAGGACTCCAACTCTGTCTATCCAGGTTGCAGTATTTCAGAGATGCCCAGTCATCATCCCCCAACTGGCCGGAATACTCAACACCGGAAAGAGGCTTGCAGACCAACTCTAAAAGGCTCGAATGCGAGGTGGGACTGGTCTGTCACCGACTGGTTCACTATACTGCGGACAGCGGATCGAGCAGAAGGAGCGATGGCATGAAACACCTGAACTGGAACAGTCGAAACCTGACCCGGGGCTGGCAACGGGGAGTCACGGCCTTCTTCTACGGCCTCGGAATGACGGATGAGGACTTTGACAAGCCCCAGATCGGCATCGGCGTCCCCCTGCTCGAGGGCAATCTCTGTAACGTCCACGCCTACGAGCTCGCCCAGGAGGTGAAGGAAAGCTGCCGAAACGCTGGTCTCGTAGGTTTTCCATTCGGCGTACCTGGAGTCAGCGATAACATCACCCAGGGAATGGAGGGCGGCAACGCCAGCCTCCCCTCGCGCAACATGATCGCGAACGCCGCCGAGTGTGTCGTCAGCGCCCATTCCTATGATGCCCTGGTCGGCCTGCACAATTGCGACAAGAACGGCCCCGGCTTCGCCATGGCCCTCGCGCGGCTCAACTACCCCGGGCTCATCCTCAGCGGCGGCAGTATCCATCCCGGCCAGTACAAGGGCCGAAACGTCACGATCCTCGACGTCTACGACTCCCAGGCCGCCGCCGCCGTAGGATCCATCGAACAGGAAGAGGCGGATGAGATCCTCCGGGTGGCCTGCCCGGGCCCAGGCGGCTGCGGCATCGCCGCTTCCTTCAACACCTGGGGAATCGCCCTCGAGGCCATGGGGCTCTCCCCGCCCCAGAGCAGCTCGATCCCGGCCATCGACCCCGAGAAAACCGAGGAGTGCGGAAGGACCGGCGCCCTGGTGAAGAACCTGCTGCGGGAGGAGATTCGGCCGAGGGACATCCTGACAAAGACAGCCTTCAGGAACGCCGCCGCGGCGATCGCCGCCATCGGCGGCTCAACCAATGGCATGCTTCACCTGCTGGCGCTGGCTCGCGAGGCGAAGATCGACTTCACCCTCACTGATATCCAGCTCATCATGAGAGAAACACCCGTACTCTGCAGCTTTGCCCCTCGCGGTCCGGGCACCATGGTCGACCTGCATCGCATCGGAGGAGCCTCGGTCCTGCTCAAGCACCTCCTTGTTGCAGGCGTCCT
>DODI01000019.1:3096-3714 GCA_003509045.1 Planctomycetota bacterium
CCGCCATCGGCGGGTCAACCAATGGCATGCTCCATCTGCTGGCGCTCGCGCGCGAGGCGAAGGTAGAATTCACCCTCGCAGACATCCAGCCCATCATGCGGGAGACCCCGGTTCTCTGCAGCTTCGCTCCGCGCGGTCCGGGCACCATGGTCGATCTGCACCGCATCGGCGGAGCCTCGGTCCTCCTCAAGCACCTCCTCGATGCGGGAGTTCTCGATGGAAGCGGCCTGACCGTGACCGGCTCGACCCTGGAGGGAAACCTCGCCGATGTCCCCCCTCCGCCGAAGGACCAGGAGCTGATCGCTCCGGCCGATGCTCCCTTCAAGGCCTTCGCCGACATCCAGATCTGCTTCGGCAACCTCGCCCCCGATGGGATCGTCTTCAAGGTCTCCAGCATGGAGGAGACCCGCTTCCGCGGCCGCGCCGTCTGTTTCGATGATTCGAAAAGCGTGGCCGAGGCTGTCGAGGACGGCCGCATCGGCCCGGGAAGCGTTATCGTTCTGCGCTACCTCGGGCCCCAGGCCTCCGGCATGCCCGAGGTCCTGGTGGCCTCAGCCGCCCTGTCGGTACCCGAACTCGATGGCAAGGTGGCGCTCGTTTCCGACACCCGGATCTCGG
>DODI01000425.1:0-7048 GCA_003509045.1 Planctomycetota bacterium
AAGGGGCCGCCATCGATGCTGGCCTCGACGGTGCCCGCGTCGGGGCCGGCGAGGAGGTAGGCGCCGATCGCGCGGCCGGTGAACTCCAGGCTGCATTCGGCGCCGGGAGCGGTAGCGCAGAGGAGTTTTTTGCCGCCGAAGCGTCCCCTGAAGCCGCCGCGTATTTTTCTCCATTCGGGGATGTAGTTCTTCCAGCCGGACTTGACCGCGGCGGTGGCCGGGTCGATGAAGATCCCGGCGCCATAGTTTCCCTCATCGAGCTCTTTTTTCGGCAGGTCGTGAGCGCCCTTCTCCTCCTTCATGCTCCAGGATTTGGTGAGCAGCTTCTCGATCATATTGGCGCACAGGCGGTTGCCATGCGGGCCGGGATGGACGCCGCCGAACTTCTTCCAGGTTAACTCCCCGGCAGTGATCAGGCGGTGAACCTCACGGATCAGGTGGATGGTTGAGACTCCATAGTGCCTGGCGACCTCCTCGTGGGCCCCGCTGGCGACGGGTTCTTTGCCGTTGCCGACTGTCTTGAGCATGCTGGGACTCACAAAGTGGGTGATGACGATGTCCGCCATCGGGTTGTGTGTTCTCACCTGGCGCAGAATTCCCTCCATTCCGCGGACGCATTCTCGCCTGGCATGGCCGGCATCCAGCTCGTCGTTGACGGCGTACTCGATGAAGATGAGATCAACAGGTCCTTTTGAGAGTACGTCTCTGCGCAGCCGGAAGGCTCCGGTGGTCGAGCAGGTCGAGGCGATCCCGGCATTGGTGAAGGTGAATTTTGTTTCGGGAAAGCGCTTCTGGAGGAAGCTGTAGAGCATGGGGCGGTAGCCATTCATCTCGGTGATGGATCCTCCGATGAAGGCGACGTGTCCCTTCTTCTGAGCGCTGAAGGTGAAGTGGCTGTTGAGGAGGTTCCCCCGCAGGTGAATGTTGGGCCCCGGGGAGGCTGTCTCCTCGCCGATGGCGGTCCGCGCTCCGAACAGAAGCCCGCCCAGGAGGAACAGGAAGACCAGATTGCTGATCCGTTTTGTTTTCAGTGTCATCTTGTTCATGACGCTCCAGTAGGGGACAGGTGGTTTTGTTTGCAGGGAGCGGATGATAGCAGGAAGCTCTTCTTTGACCAAGAAGCAGAGCCCGTTGTTGAGCTGTTCAATCGAGGAGGTCGAGAAGCCGCCGGACGGCTTCCGGGTCGGTTTCGCCGGTGGCGGCCGGGGTCTCACGGCCCCCGGGCCCAAGCCCGGCGGCTTCCGGAGGAGGACCGGCGGAAGCGACCGCAGAGCCTACATGGATTTCTCCTGCGCCTGTCAGTTCGATGATTCGCCGGCAGTTTTCGTGGTTGATTCCTCCTCCCGGCAGGATGCCGATGCGGCCCGCAGCTGCCTGCTGCAGTCGGCCCAGCAGTTCGGTTCCATCTTCGGCCCGGGGCGCTCGGCCGGAGGTCAGGACCCGGTCTACCCCAAGCTCGCAGAGGGTCTCCAGCGCGGCGAGGGGGTCGGGGGTCGAGTCGAAGGCGCGGTGGAAAGTTGTGCTCGCTCCCGCGGCGGCCTCGATGAGCCCTGCGGTCTGCTCGGCATCGATGCTGCCGTCTTCTCGCAGGGCTCCCAGCACGATGCCGTCGGCTCCCGACCTCCTGGCTGAGGCGACATCCTCTTTCATGACATCGAGTTCGATGGGCGTGTAGTGGAAGCTTCCGCCGCGCGGGCGGACGAGCACAAAGAGGGGAATGTCGATCCTCTCTCGCGCCATCTTGATGCTGGCGCGGGAGGGAGTCACTCCGCCGAGCTCGAGAGCCGAGCAGAGCTCGACCCTCGCCGCGCCGCCGAGAGCGGCGTTGACGGCGGACTCTACGCTACCTACGCAGCATTCGAGGAGTATTTCGCTCATAGGATATTCAAGCTATAGGATGTTCTGAGCCGGATCGTGCAAACTATCCGACTGACCTCATTTCAAGATACAGGGTTTCCAGGGATAAGGAAGGTGCATCCCATGTCTCGGCTCACACGATCTCCAGTGTCACCAGTTCTGCTCTCTATTTTAGTTCTCGGGGTGCTCTTGCCAGGCTGCGGGCTTCCGCAGGGGCATCCAGCCGTCGATGGCGGTCCGCCTCTTCAGCTTGCCTGGAAAGACAACTATCTCAGGATCCGTGGGGCAAAGATTCCCGGGGGGGAGATCGAGATCCTGTACCTCGAGGCCTATTGCCGCGCCAACTCGCAGACAACCGATTGGAGCAAGCACACGGTGGTCGGTCATTCCACCACCCTGGTCTCTGCCAGCGAAGACGGAAGCAGAATCGCTTTACGCTGTACCCTGAAGGACGGTGTGGTGGTCGACCATGTCATCACCTCGAGGAGTGACGAGGTCGACCTTCGCCTGCGGGCGTACAATCCGACGAAAAAGACCTCCGAGGCGCATTGGGCCCAGCCCTGCATGCGGGTGGGGGATTTCACCGGCCTGGGACACCCCGGCAATCCACGGACCTACGACTACATCAAAAAGTCATTTGTCTTTCTCGATGGAAAGCTCAGCCTGATGCCGACGAAGGACTGGGCGCTGGAAGCGCGCTACATCCCGGGGCAGGTCTGGGCGGCTCCGGGAGTCCCGCGCGCCGACGTGAACCCGCGCCCGTTGTCGAAGCACGTCCCATCCAACGGACTGATAGGCTGTTTCAGTGCCGATGACAGCCAGGTGCTTGCCATGGCATGGGAGCCTTACCAGGAGCTTTTCCAGGGGGTGATCACCTGTCTGCACAGCGATTTCCGCCTTGGGGGGCTGGAGCCCGGCGAGACCCTGGAGATTCGGGGCAAGGTCTACATCACCGACAATGATATCCCGGCGCTCCTGAAACGGTACGCACTGGACTTCCCCGGACACGGGAAGCTGCATCGCCGCCGGTAGGCGGCTCGGAGGCCGGCTCTCCTCAGGAGGAGAGCCCGTCGATCTCCCATCCCTTGCGGTACTTGCGGCCGATGAAGTTGTTCGCCTCGGAGAAGTTGGTCACCTTCAGGTTCGGCGCATCCCACCTGAGCTCCTGCGTCGGGAAGCGCTTGGCCAGATTGCCCAGGAGGATCGTTTCGGTGAAGGGGCCGGCGTACTCGAAGCTGGCACCGGTCTTCCCCTCGCCACGGCAGGCGTCGATGAAGGAATGCCAGTGGTTGACGCTGCCGGGCTCAGGCATCTTGTAGTCGGCGAAGTTCTCTTCCGGGAAGAGCTTCGGGGTGCTCCAGTGCGGCAGGAGCATGGCGCCCTTTTCGCCGATGAAGATCGAACCCTGGCTGGGGAGTTTTACCCGTTCCTTCGACGGCAGGAGATCCGGCGAGGGGTGGTGCCCCTTCTTGAAGCCTCCGTCGTACCAGGTCATGACCGTGTTGCCATCGGTATAGCGAGTTTCGGGGAAGTTGAAGTGGACCTTGCCGGCGTTCGGCCAGGTCTCTTTTTCGGGAGCCCTGCATTCGGCGCGAACGCTGGTCGGTGCGCCGTATTGGATCGAGTTGATGACGGGGTCGAACAAATGGCACCCCATATCGCCTAAATTTCCGGTGCCGAAATCAAGCCAGCTCCACCATTTCTTGGGGTGGTAGGAGTTCGGGCCCCAGGGGCGCTCAGGAGCGACGCCGAGCCAGAGATCCCAGTGGACATGCTTGGGCGCGGGCGTTGGCTTCGGACGGCCGCCGTTACTCCAGGCCCGGTCGGCCCATGTGTGGACCGCGCGCACCTTGCCGATGGCTCCGCTGCGGATGACCTCGACGCCGGTGCGGTAGGCCACGTGCGAGTGGATCTGGATACCCATCTGGGTGACCACCCCGGCCTTCTTCGCCGCCAGGCGAATCTTGCGGGCTTCGTCGATCTCGTGGCAGAGGGGCTTCTGGCAGTAGACGTTCTTGCCATGGTTGAGAGCGGTCATCGTGATTGGCGCGTGCATGTGGTCCGGCACGGTCACGTGACAGGAATCAATGTTCTTATGCTCTTTGTCGAACATCTTGCGGAAATCGTTGTATTGCGCAGCCTTCTTGTGGAGCTTGGCGGCCGAGCCGAGATGCCCGTCATCGATGTCGCAGAGAGCGACGATTTCCGAGTGCGGGCTGCTCGAGAGCATGCGAAGGTCGTAGCCGCCCATGCCGGTGACGCCGCAGGCCGCGTGGCGGACCTTGGTATTGGCGGGGTAGGCTCCGGCGATGGAGATGGCTCCAGCGGGAAGGACGATTCCTGCCGCCGCGCCCTTGAGGAAGCTTCGACGTGTCGTGGGTTTTCTCATGGCCTCGAACTCTCCGGTCTATAGTGCTTTTTCATTCTGTAAAGGAAACAGTCGTTCCAAGCGTGATTTCTACCTGCCCATGGTATTGCATGGCAAGGTTATCGACAAGATGCCTTCGCCTCCATCTCGGGGTCCAGTGTCTTGAAGGTTTTGACGATTTAGCGGACAATCGATTCACATTTTTCCCGCTGAAATAAACAGGTTACCCCCGGGTCCGGCCTTTCACTTACCCGGCCAACTCCATTTTGAGAGGAATCAACATGAACCCGATTCGTTTTCTTTTTTCTTCTCTGGCTCTGGTCATTTTCACAACCGCAGTCTGGGCGGTTGAGCCCGAGCCGGTAAAATTCGATACCAGTCGTTTTGTCCCGGTCAATACCTTCAACCTGCTGGGTTCACCAGACCCGCTTCCGCCCCTGGTGGTCGAGAAGGCCTTTCCCAGCCTCAGCTTTATCCGTCCCGTCGCCCTGACCAACGCCGGTGATGGATCCGGGAGAATCTTCGTGCTGGACCAACCGGGCCTGGTCTACGTCTTCCCCGAGGACAATGACGTCAAGAAGGCCGAGGTCTTTCTCGACGTGAGCGAAAAGATCCTGTCGCCGCTGAAGAGTAAGCCGGGGCATCCCGAGGACGGATTGCTCGGGCTCGCCTTCCATCCGGACTATAAAAACAATGGGATCTTTTTTACCTATTACACGGCTCCTTCCGCGCTCAAGGCGCCGCCCGCTCCCAAGGGCAAACCTCAGAAGGTCCTGGGCAAGTCGATCATCTCACGTTGGAAGGTGTCGAAGGACCCGGACAAGGCGGATGCCGCCTCCGAGGTGGTCCTGTTCGAGGTCGAGCAGCCCTACGGCAACCACAATGGCGGCAGCCTAGAGTTCGGACCCGACGGAATGCTTTATGTTCCCTTCGGCGATGGTGGCCTGCGTGATGATCCGCACGCCAACGGCCAGAATCTCTCCACCCTGCTGGCGACGGTGGTAAGAATCGATGTCGACAGGAAGGACCCTGGCAAGGAATACGCGATCCCGCCGGACAATCCATTTGTCGGTGAGGCTGGAAAAAAATTCGGCGAGGGCACCCGCGGCGAGATCTGGGCCTACGGCTTCCGCAATCCCTGGCGCATGACCTTTGATTCTCTGACCGGAGATCTCTGGCTGGGAGATGTCGGGCAGAATCTCTGGGAAGAGATCGATGTAGTTGTCCGTGGAGGGAACTACGGCTGGAAGATTCGTGAAGGAAAGCACCCCTTCGAGAAAGGCAAGGATGCCAAGAGTACCGGGCAGCCGTTTACCGAACCGGTCTGGGAGTACAAGCGAGCGGATGGCCGGTCGATCACAGGTGGGCTGGTCTACCGCGGAAAGAAGCTGCCCGAGCTCTACGGCACCTATCTCTATGGTGATTTCGCCACCTTCAACGTCTGGGGGCTGCGCTACAACGGCAAGGAGGTGTCATCGAATACCCTGATCGCGCGTTCGCAACTGCCCGTTACCGCCTATGGAGAGACCGAGGCCGGCGAGGTCTATGTTCTCAGCTTTGAGGGACCTGCCGGGAAGGATATCAGGAAGCTGAATTTCGGTACGGTGTTCAATCTCCAGAAAGGCGGGATCTACCGTTTCGCCAGGCGCGCCGTGGCTGAGAAAAAGAGCAAGCCCTTTCCGCGCAAGCTCTCCGAGACGGGCTTCTTCACCAACCTGAAAACTCTTGAGCCCGCGCCCGGGTTGATTCCCTACGATCTGAATGTTCCTCTCTGGTCTGATGGGGCTGCCAAGGATCGCTACCTGGCGCTGCCGGTCGGCGGTAAGGTCAAGTTCAGCGCCAACGGCCACTGGGAGTTTCCCGTCGGTACGGTCACGGTCAAGACCTTCAGTCTCGGTGAGGGCCGAAGGCTGGAGACCCGCCTGATGGTTCACTCCGACCGCGGCTGGGACGGCTATACCTACCTCTGGAACGAGGAACGCACCGAGGCCCAGCTGCTCGATTCGGCCGTGCGCCGCAGCTACAAGACCGGTAAGGATGGGACCCAGGAGTGGTATTACCCCAGTCGCTCGGACTGTAATTCCTGCCACACCAAGACAGCCGGGTTCGTGCTCGGTCTCAATACGCGCCAGCTGAACCGTGTTCATGACTATGGCAAGGAAAAGACCAACCAGCTGGATGTCTTTTCAAAGCTCGGGGTCTTCGATTCAAAAATCGGCAAGCCGGCCGATCACCCGGCCTATCCCGACTGGGAAGCCAAGGGTGGAGATGCCGGCGCCCTCGCCCGCGCCTACCTGGACGTGAACTGCTCTGTTTGTCACGCTCCCGGAGGCACCGGGGTGGCGAAGGCGGACCTCCGCTTCAACACGCCGCTCGACAAGGCGGGGATTCTCAACGCCGAGCCGGTCCAGAAGCGCTTTACCGTCGAGGGATCCAGGGTGATTCTGCCCGGCCAGCCAAAGAAGTCCGAGTTGCTGTTGCGGATGATGCTCAAGGGAGAGGGGCGAATGCCCACCATCGCTAGCTCGAAGGTTGACGAGAAAGCGGTCAAGGTCCTCAAGCGCTGGATCAGGAAGCTTCCGGCGGAGTAAGGCTCCTGGGAAGTGTCGGTTGGCTTAACACGCTTGAATGTACCGCCTGTTTGGATTCCAATAAACGCTCAGCTCGACCTCACGGGTCTGAGGTTTCGGGCGCGGTAATTAAAGCGGTTACCGCTTACGGTCTCTCTCGCCGTTGTTATTCATAATCGTCAGGAGAACTTCACATGTTTTCACGCAAGGTGTTTGTGATGGTCTGTGTCCTGGGGCTTTTATTTTCCGGTTC
>DODI01000389.1:0-12359 GCA_003509045.1 Planctomycetota bacterium
GGGAGCCCAGGCAAAGATCGAGGCCCTGACCGAGGAGGTCCAGGCCAACAGGATCTACGCGGGCAAGGTCGTTTCGATCAAGGACTTCGGCTGCTTTGTCGAGGTGCTTCCCGGCCAGGAAGGTCTTGTTCACGTCAGCGAGCTTGCGGACGGTTTTGTCGACAAGGTCGGTGACCTGGTCTCGATTGGAGACATCATCAAGGTCAAGTGCCTCGGCACCGACGACCAGGGACGCATCAAGCTGTCAAAGAAGGGCGCTGAGGACGGAGCTGGCGGTGGAGATTCTTCTTCTCCTGCCCCGTCTCAAAAGAGGGAGAGCTCCCGTGACGGAGGCGGAGGCGGCCGCGGCCGGCGCGACTGAGTCTGCCGGGACGTTCTCTAACGAGAGCAGCTGAGTCTTCTGTCCTTATAGTCCACCAGGGGGTGGCTGGGCGAAGGCGTGGATATTAGGTTGGCCAGGCTCAGAAGTAGTGTTTCTTTCTGAGGTAGAGCAGCAGTATCCCCGCTCCGGCCAGGGCTCCGCCCAGCCCGCAGAGGATTCCCAGCAGAACACCATCGGCGCTCTTCGAGGCGGCCTTGGCGACCGGCTTCTTTCCGGACTCCTCTTTCGCCTGTCCATCTATACCATAGATGCTCGCAGGCGCTTCTTTTCCCGCGGGAGCGGTCCCGACCTCCGTGTCCGGGGAGGTTTCCTGGGTGCCGGTCTTTATCTCCGGCTCATCTCCCGGAGGCCTGGCGGCGGCGGCCGCGGCGGCGGCTTCCTCTGATTGGATCCGATTGTCGAAGAGATTCAGATCTTCTTCGATCTTTCCGCTGGTTTTACCGGCAAGGAAGACCTCGCCCCTCCCCAGGTCATTCGCAAGCTTCTCGGCGGCTTTGAGTGAGAAGGCGATATTCTCAGACCAGAACTCCAGTTCTTTCTTCTTCTTGGTCGTATTGAAGGGGCTCTTCGGACGGCTCTCCAGCCGGGCTTCGCAGCGGCGGTACGCCTTCTCGAATTCGAGAAGCAGGGTGTCGAGCTCAAACAGGTCCCTCTTGAGAGCTCTCAGATCTTTCTGGGCTTGCAGGATCTCGTTATAGAGGGCTCTCGATGCTTCCGGGCTTCCAGGATTGTCCTTAAAACGCTCGAGCCGCTCGAGGAAACCCTTGCTCGATATCATTCCCTTCTCGCTGCTCCTCCTCAGCTCCCCGGTATCAATCTCTGTTTCTCTCGCCCGGATGGCTGCCAGTGAATCAAAGCGCTTCTGGATGTCTTCCACCAGCGTACCGGGATCGATCTCGTCTTCGTTCCTCTCTCCATTCCCGGGGCTCTTGCTGTTTTTCTCTCCCGGCTTTGTCCTGGCGGGGACGGGCTCACGACGAATCCAGCGCTTTCCATAGCAGGTGTTGCAGGTCTCCTTGCCGGTGAAACGACAGCTTGGGCAAATACCTGCCGGCAACTCGGTTTTGCATTTATGATCGCCCTTGCCGCGGCAGCTGGGGCAGGGATAGGAGCCGCCGCCGCCGCATTTCGGGCATCTCTTGTCCCGGACGCCGAATTTTCCGTCACCGCCGCAATATCCACAGGAAATCTTTCCCGGTCCGGCTTCGTTGGGTTCCTCGGCATTCGGCTTATTGCACTGGCGGCAGGGCCGTCGCCCTCCGCCGTTACATTGGGGGCAGGTCTTGTAGAGCTTGCCTTTTCCCTCGCAGCTACGGCAGGCCATCTTCCCCTTGTCATCGCAATGACGGCAGCGGACGAGATCTTCCCCGAGGGGAGGGTCGTCCTGAGCGTTGGCTTGCACTAGGAGGGAACCTGCTAGAATAGCAGTAAGGCCAAGCAGGAAAAGTGGGGAGTGTCGCGTTTGCATCGTAAAAATCACGGATGACAGCAGCCGATACGACGTTTGTCACCTTCCGGGGCGTAAAAGGTTTAACTGCATAAGTTTAAACTCTACTGCCCGATCAGGCAACGAGGAGCGTAATTTGTTACTTATCAGGGCTTTCGGAGCTTTTTGGTTCCTGGACAGCCAGTTCCGCAAGCAGAGTCCCCACCACCGGGGCCGTACAGGTGAACGAAGTGATGACCAGCGTTGCTCCCAGCAGGAAAACCCCGACCAGGCCGGAACCACCGCTGGCCCTGGAGGCCAGATTATTGACGCTTGCGGGAAGGCTGATGGTGAAGAGATCGAAGAAACTGAGCGCGAAGACGAGGAAAACCACCCCGAAGATGATATTGAGAATGGCTCCCTGGGCGATGGAGATGATGACTCCACCCACGGCGACGCCAAAAATAATAAAGCAGAGAATGATTCCAAGTCCGTAGCAGAGGGCCAGGGGCAGGATCTTCCCATTCCTGGACTCAGCCTGCTTGGTGAAGAATGCGATCGTGATCGGGATCATGGGGTAGGTGCAGGGCATGATCAGGGCGACGAGCCCTCCGAGAATGCAACTGGCAATCAACTTCCAGAGCCCGCCGGAGGTGTCGTCTGTTTGTTTTCCTCCGCTCTTCAGCCAGTCAGAAAACCTGCTGCTGCCGGGAGGGTCGGCTCCAGCAATTTTCGAGATGGGCACTCCGGGATGGTTCGGATCGACGAGGATGTAAATGGGCAGCGCCTTTGTGCCGGCCATTTTCAGCTGCAGCTCTAAAGCTGCTTTTTCCAGTTTTTCGTCTTTGTGGTCGGTGTGCAGGCGAATCTCGACGAATTTCTTCAACAGGTCTTCATGTTTTGGGAAGATGGAGAACTCCATCTGGCGACAATTCACTCATGTGAATCCTGTGAAGTTGATGAGGGTGAGCTTGTCACCGCGCGCCTTTGCCTGGCGGATCCCCTCGTCAAAATCGTCTTTCACGATCACCGGCTTGCTGGAATCTTCCGGAGCGGGAGGCGGGGGAGGAGCCAGGGCGGTTGTAAGCCGGTCAAGCTCCGCTCTGGGAGCCGAGCAGGTGAAAAAGTAAACAGAAAGGGTTGTTACCAGGAGGCCCGAAGCGATACGGGGCAGTGACACGTTTTTGAAAAGACGATGGATCCCGACCAGGTAGATGCCGGCGGCAAGGAAAATGGCGGCCCATAAGATCAGGAAGAGCTGACGGCTGATGAGGAAATCCTCGCCTCCGAAATAGGCAATGTCCGCGTTGGAGAAAAATTTCAGAGCCGCGGCGATCTCGAGGAAGCCGAGAAAGACCTTCACCGTATGCATCCACACACCGGAGCGCGGCATCGATTTCAGCCACCCCGGAAAGAGAGCCAGGAGGACAAAGGGAGTCGCCATCGTCAGGCCGAAAATACCCATTCCAAGTATGATTCTGAACAGGCTTTTTTTCTTCGCCGAGGGCTGCTGACCGCCGGCCTCGGACGGGTCCGCGGAATCGGGAGGCGGCTTTACCCCGGAGGGGGTGGAAGTTGATTCGGAGCCTGTTTTTTCAGAAACCGTGAATGAGACACTGTGGGTTTTCGTGGCCGGCGGATCACAGATGCCGGTTTTCTCCTCGCAGGCCATGAACGAAAGCTCGATCTTCAGGAGTTGCTTGCCGAGCTTGGCGTTTTTCGATACGCGCAGGGGCAGGCGGATCTCCCCGGTGTTTTTGAGCACGCTGTGAATCTCGGGACCCGCTCCGAAGTCGCCCATGTTTTTCTTCTGTGAGGGCGGAAAGGTGAGCTCGCCTTCGCCGGTCGCCACCTGTCCTTCGGGAATGGTAACCTCGAAGGGCCTTCCAAGCGGAGGGTCCGAAGGGCTGATATGGTCGGGGGAGTAGATGTACCAGTTTCTGGCCATCGTGTAGCGCACAATGAGCTCAGCGGTTCCGCCGCGCTGGATCTCAGCTTGTGAGACCTTCAATTCGAATTTGGCATGCTTCGCGGCAGAGGCCGGGCCTGATCCAAGAAGACTTCCGAGTTCGATGCCGGCGGCGGGTTTTTCCTGCTGCGCCGCCGGGTCTTTCGGTTTGGCGGGGGCGGCTTTTTTCGCGGGGGCGCCGCCGATCATGGCGACGAGATTCTCAGTGGCGACGGCCTTGGGGTCGCAGAGGAGGTCGCTGCAGACCATGTAGCTCAGGGCGACCTTGACCTCGAGCTTTCCCGCCGGCGCATCCTTCGGCACCACGAAGCCCTGGCGGATCTGACCCTTGCCCTCGAGCGTCAGGTGGGTCTCCGGCTCGTCAAAGAGCTCGAGCACCTTCTTTTTCGGCGCCGGGTAGATGAGCTTTTTATCGAGCTTCGCTCCAGCCGCTCCGCTTCCCGTGAAGCTGATCTTGATTGAGGTCGGCATGCCCGTGCTGGCGGCATGTTCGGGCGCGTAGAGATACCAGCCCTTCGTGGTCTGGTAGGAGGCAACGATCTCGCCATGCGCTCCCGGGGCGAGCTTCGCCGGCTCGAGGGTGATCTTCCAGCTCGCGTGTTCCTTGTCGCCTCCCTGGCCCGGCACCAGATCAAATTGGGCTCCGGAGAAAACCGGTATGGTCATGAAAAGGGGAAGAAGAACCGCCGTAAGCATCAGTCGCCTGTGTTTCATAAAGCTTATCCCGGTTTGTCTCTGACGCGTTTGCAGGTCTGCGGGATTGTAGTGACCCCGCAGAAAATTATTTTAAAGCCCATACGGTAGCTGTCCATTCAGATCAGGTAAAAACCTCTCCTGCCAGGCCTGGAGAGTCTTAACGAAGTGTAAAATTGCGGTCCAGAATCTCCCTCACTCAGGGCCGCTTCGTCTATAATACGCACCCCGTGAAGTCCGAAACGGAGGCGGTGAGCGCCTTTGCCGGCTGGCTTGAGCCAGGGCGGCTCGGTTGGTTCCCGGGAGTTCTGATGCAGAATAGATTCCAATTGAAAGGAGAGTGCCGTGGCCCTTGAATTTGATGACAGCAATTTTGAAGCGGAAGTCCTGAATTCCGAGACCCCGGTCGTGGTTGATTTCAGCGCGACCTGGTGCGGACCCTGTCAGCAGCTTTCGCCAATCATCGACGAGCTGGCCGGAGACTATGAAGGCCGGGTCAAGGTCGGCAAGGTGGATATCGACAAGGCCCAGTCGACCGCCGCCACCTACGGCGTCATGTCAGTCCCTACCGTCCTGTATTTCAAGGGAGGGGAGAAGGTTGACCAGGATGTCGGCGTCTATCCCAAGGCAGCCTACCAGGAGAAGATCGACGGCCTGCTATGAGCATCCTGGATGAGCACTTCCGCAATCCTTCGAATGCAGGGGTCCTTGAAGATGCCGATCTGCGAGTGGAGGTTGAAAACCCTGTGTGCGGAGATCTTCTGCGGCTCTTTATCGCGCGGGATGAGGAGGGGCTTGTCAGGGATGCGAGGTTCCAGGTCTACGGCTGCCCGGCGGCCATCGGTGTCGGCTCGCTGTTGACCGAGGTGGTCTCCGGAAAAAGCAGGGAAGAGGTCCGGGAGCTGGACCGGGAAAAAATCGAAGCAATGATCGGCGGACTGCCTGATGATAAAGAACATGCCATCGTGCTGGCGGTTGATGCCCTGAAGCAGCTCGACGGTAATTGGTGATCAGTCATTGGTGACGGGCGTAAAAGGTTCGATATGAAAAGGGGATGCGTGTGAGCGGTTTTCTCGACACCCTGCGGGAGCGGGGTTTCATAGAACAGACAACGGATGAAGCTGCGCTGGAGAAGCTCTTCGGCGAGGGAGGGAAGACCGTACCCGCCTACATCGGCTTTGATCCATCCTCGAGCAGCCTGCATGTCGGGAGCCTTGTTCCCATCATGGCGCTCGTGCACCTGCAGCGGGCCGGGCATCGCCCCATCGCGCTGGTGGGCGGCGGAACCGGACGGGTCGGTGATCCAAGCGGCAAGACCGAGCTGCGGAAGATGCTCGGCGAGGACAGCGTCGATGAGAATCTGCTCGGAATTCGCAACCAGCTCTCCCGCTTCCTGGAATTGTGCGAGCCCGGCGACGAGCAGGCCGGCGGCAGCGCCGGTTTCGCGGTGGACAACGCCGATTGGCTCCTCGAGCTCAACTATGTCGATTTCCTTCGGGATATCGGGCGTCATTTCAGCGTCAACCGGATGCTCAGCGCCGAGAGCGTCAAGCTGAGGATCGATTCCGAGAGCGGACTGTCCTTTCTCGAGTTCAACTACAGCATTCTCCAGGCCTACGACTTCCTCGTCCTGAACCAGCGTCATGGCTGCCAGGTACAGATGGGCGGCAGCGACCAATGGGGAAATATAGTCGCCGGTATCGACCTCATTCGGAGGGTTGATGGGAACCAGGCCTACGGAATCACCTTTCCCCTCATCACCACGGCCAGCGGCGCGAAGATGGGGAAGACCGAGGCCGGCGCGGTCTGGCTCGATGCCGAGCGCACCAGCTCCTACGACTATTACCAGTTCTGGATCAATACGGACGACCGCGATGTCGGTCGATTCCTGAGGCTCTTTACGCTTCTTCCCGTGGAGGAGGTCGCGGCCCTCGAGGCTCTCGAGGGGGCGGACATTCGCCAGGCCAAGCAGACCCTGGCTCTCGAGGCGACTGCCCTGAACCATGGCCGGGAGGCCGCGGAGCAGGCGGCGGAGGCAGCCAAGGCTCTCTTCTCCAACGAGGGCGGGGGAGGAGACTCGGTTCCAACCTACGAAGTGGGCGCCGCCGACCTCGAAGCGGGAATTCCCGTAGTTCAGTTGTTCAACGATTGCGGGCTCTGTGATTCCAAGGGAGCCGCCAGGCGGCTCGCGCGACAGGGCGGGCTCTACGTCAACGATGAAAAAGTTGAAGAAGACAGGGCGCTGACTTCCTCCGACCTCGTTGATGACTGTATCATGCTCCGGGCGGGTAAGAAGAAACACAGGCGAATCGAGGTGTCCTCATGACGTTGAAGTTGAAGAATTCTCTCGGCGGAGCCCTGGAAGATTTCCTCTCGCTGGAACCCAGGAAGGTACGCATGTACCACTGCGGTCCGACCGTCAACCAGCCGATTCACATCGCCAAGTTCCGCTCCTACCTGCTGGCTGATGTTCTCCGCCGCCACCTCGAGCGCTCCGGCTACGAGGTTCTGCAGGTGATGAACCTGACGGATGTCGGGCACCTCAACGAGTTTGAGGAGGATGTCGTAGAGATCGCCGCCGGGCGGGCTGGCGGCTACGCCTGGGAGCTGGCGGAAAATGAGATGAGGCTCTTTCATGCCGATCGCCGGGCGCTCGGAATTCGCGGAGCGCATGAGTACCCCAAGGCTCGCGAGCATGTCGAAGAGATGATTGAAACGATTCGCCTGCTCGAGGAGGCTGGAGCCACCTACGTCGAGGGTGGAAATCTCTACCTGGACATCACCCGCTACGAGAAGATGGGCTGCCTCTGCGGCAGCACCCTCGAGGAGCTCGCCGAGCTCCAGGATGGCTCGAAGACTACCGAGGGAGCTCAGAAGCGGAATCCCCTCGACATCGATCTCTGGCGCACCGATGCGCTGCACCAGATGCGCTGGGAGAGTCCCTGGGGCAGCGGCTTTCCGGGCTGGCATGTCGAGTGCGTGGCGATGAGCAGGAAATACCTCGGGGAGCATTTCGATATTCATACCGGGGCGGATGACAACCTCAATCCCCATCATGAGTTCGAGATGGCCCAGGCCGCCGTTCTCGCGGGGGAAGGCGACGACCGCGAACCGCTGGCCCACTACTGGCTTCACAGCGGCTCCGTCAGCGTTGAGGGGCAGGCCATGAGCAAGTCCAATGGTAATATCGTGCCGGTGAGGGAGCTGCTGGAGTCGGGAATCCGGGGGAGGGTGGTTCGCGTGGCCCTGCTCTCGGAACATTATCGTGACAACCTCGATTTCGGCGAGGCTGCTCTCGACAAGGCCAGCGAGGCAGTCAATGTCATCCTCGGTTTCCGCGACCACCTGAGCGGCCAGGTCTCCGATGACACCCTGGATCCGGGAGCTCCCGTGGCGGGCTGGATTACGGACACCGACACTTCCTTCACGGCCGCCCTGGACGAAGACCTCGACTATTGGAAGGCCATCTCGATCGTGGTCAAGGCGCTCAGCTCTCTCGAAGCGGACACGGTCGGTTCACCGGCGCAGGCGCTCGATGCCCTCGGAGACTGGGACCGGGTTCTCGGGGTCCTCTGAGAGCAGGGCGATCCGACCTGCTCTATTTCCCAAGCGCCTTGATGAGTGATCCGAATTCGAGGTCGGGGAAGAGACCCAGGATGACAAGGGCCACGGCCGCGGCGGCGATCACCAGTCCGCTGGCGAGGCTGGAGTCGGGGTCCGCGTCGAGCTCTTCTTTCGCCGGGCGCATGTAAATATTCACCACGAGCCTCAGGTAGAAGTATAGCGAAACGATCGAGGCCAGGATTCCTGTGAGCGCGAGCGAGGTATGCCCGCCGGCGATCGCGGCGCGGAAGATGTACAGCTTGGCCCAGAAACCCGCGGTCGGGGGAATTCCGGCAAAGGAGACCAGGACAACCAGGATGCAGAGGGCCAGGGCGGGGCGACTGGTAGAGAGCCCCCTGTAGTCCTCGAAGAGCTCCCGGTCCTTTCCGTCCCGTCCCATATACCCCAGCAGGGTAAAGACGGCAATCGACATGAGCGTGTAGGGCAGGAGGTAGAAGATCACCGCATCGGGAGCGAGCTCGCCTCCAGGCCCGAGCGCCGCTACGACTCCCACCAGGAGGTAGCCGGTATGGCCGATGGCGGAATAGGCGAGCATTCTCTTGACGCTGTTCTGCATGAGAGCGACCAGGTTGCCGAAGAGCATGGTCGCGATCGCCAGCAGGCTCAATACGGTGCCGAGAATCTCTGTGACCGAGGCTGTCCCGGCTTCGCCCGCGGGTCCCGCGGCCAGCAGCAGGAACCTCAGCAGCACCGCGATCGCCGCGCTCTTCACGGTAACTGACATGAATCCGGTCGCGACGGAAGGCGCGGCCTCGTAGGCGTCCGGAAGCCAGCTGTGGAAGGGGAAGGCTCCGACCTTGAAGCACAGACCGACAACGACCAGGGCCATTCCTGCGAGCAGCAGCGAGCGGTCGGCTTCTCCCGCGGCGATGCTCCTGGAGATCTCCTGGAGCTCGAGCTCTCCCGTTGCTCCGAAGACGAGGGTGAGGCCGAAGAGCAGGAAGCCGCTCGAGAACGAGCCGAGGATAAAGTACTTGAGGCCTCCCTCCACGCTTCGGCGTGAATCTCTCAGGTAGCTTGTCAGCAGGTAGGCCGCCATCGACAGGGTCTCCACTGCGAGGAAGAGCATGATGAGATTGTTGGCCTGTACGAAGAGGAGCATCGAGGCAGCGGCGTAATGCACCAGGCAGTGGAACTCCCCATGCTCGGCATCGAAGCGCCTGAGGTAATCGATGGCAGCCAGCAGGGAGAAGAAGGTGCCGAGGATAATGATGAGGCTGACGGCGCTCGAGTATGTGTCGACCCGGATGTGGTTCTGGAAGGCGAATGAGGGTTCTGTCTGCTCCATCGAGGCGCAGGCGAAGGCGCCGGCGACCACGGTTCCCAGCAGGCCGATGAAGTTGATCGCAGTGCTCAGCGAGGAGCGGTCTGTTCTCGTTTTCTCCGTATGTGAGAGTCCGCGGCTGAAGCAGTCGAGCATCAACAGGAGCGTTCCCGTTGCGATGAAGATGAGGGCGGGAAGAATAGCCTGGAAATCGCTGGCGGAAACCGGCCCGGAGGAGGCCTCGGCAGCCGCGCTCTGGCCGAGGGTCAGCTTTGACTGCAGGAATGTGGTTATGTGGTCCATCGTCTCGCTCTCCTAACCTCCACCCGCCTGGACCAGCTTCAGCCACTGCTCGATGCTGGGCTGGATCTTCGAGGTGAACCACGGACTGAAGAGCCCCAGGAAGACCATCAGGCCTACCAGCGGCAGGAGGAAGGCCAGCTCTCGGCCCTCCAGGTCCTTCATCTCGGCGTTCTCCTCCAGGTCGGTTTCACCAAAGAAGATCCGCCGGTAGAGCGTCAGCATGTAGACCGCCCCGAGGATGATTCCCAGGCCGGCGAAGGCCGCGTAGTAGACATTTCGGCTGTAGGCGCCCTGGAGAATCAGGAACTCCCCGACGAAACCGTTGAGGAACGGAAGCCCGATCGATGAGAGCGTCGTGATGAAGAAGATGATGGCGAGCCTTGGGGCCACCGGCGCCAGGCCGCCAAAATCGATGATGCGCCGGGTGTGCCGGCGCTCGTAGATGGCGCCGATGAGCAGGAAGAGCGCGCCGGTAGAGATTCCGTGGTTGACCATCTGCAGGACACAGCCCTGGACGCCCTGCTCGTTGAAGGCGAAGAGTCCGAGTACGATGAATCCCATATGCGAGACGCTCGAGTAGGCGATGAGCCTCTTCATGTCCTCCTGTACGAAGCACATCAGCGCTCCGAAGATGATTCCGATGATCGCCAGGATGGAGATCCAGGGAGCCGCCAGGGCCGCATCTTCGGGAAAGAAGGGGATGGCGAAACGAATGAAGCCGTAGATGCCGAGCTTGAGAAGCACCCCGGCGAGGATGACGCTGCCGGCGGTGGGGGCCTCGGTGTGGGCGTCCGGGAGCCAGGTGTGTACCGGAAAGAGGGGGACCTTGATGGCGAAGCTCAGGGCAAAGGCGAGGAAGCAGAACATGCCGGCAGCGCCGGGAACAGGGTTTTCCTTTACCTTGGCGTAGATCTCCTCAATGCCAAAGGTTCCCGTGTGCTGGTAGAGGTAGAGGATCGCCAGGAACATCAGCAGGCTGCCAGCCATGGTGTAGATGAAGAATTTCACCGCGGCTCGGATCCGCTCGGTGCTGCCCCAGATTCCGACCAGCAGGTACATCGGGATCAGCATGACCTCCCAGAACACGTAGAAGAGCATCAGGTCGAGCGCTACGAAGACCCCGATGACGCCGGATGTCAGCAGCAGGAGGGCTATGTGAAACTCTCGGACCCGTTTTTCGACGGATTTCCAGGAGCAGAGGATCGCTATCGGGGTGAGCAGGGCGGAGAGCACCACGAGGAAGAGGCTGATGCCGTCGATTCCCACGTGATAGTGGATGTGGAGGCTCGGCACCCATTCGTGCTTCTCGGTGAATTGGAAGCCGGCGGTCTGGGCGTCAAAACCTCCCAGGAGAGCGAGGCTGAAGGCGAGGGTCGCCAGGGAGCCGAAGAGCGCGGTCATCCTGAGCTCGGCGGTCTTGTCTTTCGGGATGCAGAGCAGCAGGATGGCTGTGGCGACAGGTATCAGCAGGGTGAGGGTGATGCTCATGCTCTTACCTATCCCCCCGCCGCCCAGAGTGTCACGGCGAGCACCAGGATGGCCCCGGCGAGGAACCAGGCCGCGTAGGTCGGGGTGCGGCCATCCTGCAGGCGTCGGAGGAGGTGGCCGAGGGCGCTCGCGCCAAAGCCCGAACCGTGCACCAGGAGAATGTCAATGACGAGCCGGTCGACCACGTAGAAGCAGATCTCCGCCATGACTCCAATCGGCCTGATAATGAGCTTCTGGTAGATTTCGTCGACGTAGAACTTTCTTGAAGAGAGCCTGTGCGCGAGTTTTCCGGGGGCGCTTGAGAGGAAGCCCTTGAGCGCTTGCGGAAAGCGCAGGTAGATGGTCAGGGCCGCCGCGATCCCGGCGATCGAGACGATTCCGCCGATGATCAGGCCGGAGAGCTTGCCGTCCTCCGGGATCTCGATGCCGGGCTGGAGGAAATGCGGTATGGCGAGGAATCCTCCCGCCAGCGAGAGCGCGGCCAGCACGATGAGAGGAATACGCATGGACAGGGGGGACTCCTTGACCTTATCCAGTTCGAGGCCGTGGGCCGCCGACTCTTCAGAAGCCTGGGGCTCGGAGGCTCCGCGGTAGCTTCCGAAGAAGACCAGGGCTATCTGGCGGAAGGTATAGAAGGCCGTCAAGAGCGCTGTCAGGAGGCCGATGGCCCAGAGCACGCCCCGGGGGCCGATGTTGCCGAAGCCCGAATGGGCTACGTGGAGAATCTCATCCTTTGAGAAGAAGCCGGCGGTCAGGGGGAAGCCCGAGAGCGCCAGCCCTCCGATGAGATAGAGCGCGAAGGTCCAGGGAAGGCGGCGGCGGAGACCGCCCATCCTGCGCATGTCCTGCTCGTGGTGCAGCGAGTGGATCACGGCCCCGGCGCCAAGGAAGAGCAGCGCCTTGAAGAAGGCGTGGGTTACCACGTGGAAGATCGCCACGCTGTAGGCTCCCATGCCGGCGGCGAGGAACATATAGCCGAGCTGGCTGACGGTAGAATAGGCCAGCACCTTCTTGATGTCGTTCTGCGAGAAGGCGATGAGCGCCGCCAGGAGGGCGGTCAGGGCGCCGATGGTCGCGACGATGGTCAGCACCCCGGGTGCGGCGTCAAAGAGAGGTCCGAGCCGGGCGAGCAGGTAGACGCCGGAGGTGACCATGGTCGCGGCGTGGATCAGCGCCGAGACCGGTGTCGGGCCTTCCATCGCATCGGGCA